>JAWRJQ010000013.1:0-37529 GCA_040307385.1 Atopobiaceae bacterium | reverse complement strand
TCACCATCTATGCCGAGCAGGGGCTTCCGACGAGGCCTGCGCTGCCGGCGCCGAATTCATCGTAAGCCCGGGGTTCGACGAGGATGTGGTCCGAGCCTGCATCGATCGCAGGGCTCCCGTCTTCCCCGCCGCCCAATACGGCGGCCATCGCTGCATGCCCACGGGCAGCATCTCCGCAAGCAACCTCGCCGACTACCTCGCCTGTCCGCACATAATCGCATGCGGCGGCACCTGGATGGTCAAGCCCGGCCTCATCCGCGAGGGCCGTTTCGATGAGATCGAACGTCTCGCTGCGGAGGCCACGGAAATCGTCCGGCTTGCCCGGAGATCCCTGCGGGTTTAGCCGCAGGATCCGCATTTCATCCTTTGGGGGAGTATCCCCCAAAGGAGGTGCCCGTCGATGGAAACCGGCTCGCCGTCTGCCCTCACGTCCACGATTCCCGCAGCATGCAGGGCTATCCGTCCTCGGAGATCCGGTATCGTTCCACAGCCTCCGCAAGGGACATGCCCTGCTCGATAGCGCGCTTACGCTCGGCATTTGCCGCCTGGATGAGCCTCATGCGCTCGCCATCCAGCCGATATCCCCTCATGGCGATGAGCGTGAGGACCCATGCCGTAAGCGGTATCACGCAGAACAGCACGATGGTGAGCGGCTGCATGCCCTCCATGTAGGGCGTATGGGCATCGGGCAGGGTGGTGAGGCCCACGGCGGTCACGGCGATGCCGACCACGGTCGTGGAGAGGGAGCTCACCAGTTTGTCGGCAAAGGAGAAGAGCGTGCCTATCACGCCGGGCACGTAGCTGCCCGTGCGGTAGGTCTCATAGTCGGAGACATCGGCCACCATGGGAATGGACATGTCCGCCGTGGAGTAATATGCGCCGTAGCCGATGCCGTAGAGCAGTACGAACATGATGGTGTACGCATTGAGCGTGAGGTGGAAGCCGCCATCCGTGCTGTAGAGCGAGAGGTTGTACGCGGGATCGCCCTGCCGCCAGAGGCAGAGCAGCGCAAGTACTCCGAGGTACATCGCGAGCGCCACCCAGGTGAAGGTGACCAGGGTGCGCTTCTGCCCATGGCGCTGGCTCATGCGGAGCCCCCCGATGAAGAACGGCGCCGAGAAGGCATATCCCAAGGCGTACATGGGCATGTAGAGATTCTGATAATCTCCCATGAGACAGGCGTAGAGCAGGCAGCCCACCGCGGTGTTCGTGGCCACCGCGAAGGCGAACTTGGTGCCCGAGGCGGCCACGATCAGGCGTTGGAGCTCGCGGTTTTCCTTGAGGATGGGGAGGTAGTCGCGCAGCCTCATGCGCCCGGAATGCTGCCCCTGCTCCCCGAGGCCGTAGAACTCGGGACGATCCTTCCCGGCGATGCCTATGACCGCAAGCGTCGTGAGGGAGGCAGAGAGCAGGACGCATAAGGGTATGAGCGCGTTGAAGAACTGCTCCGAGCCGTAGCCGTAGATGCCTCCGAACACGATGGCGACAACCTGGGTCACGCCCATGCCGATAAGCGATGCCACGGTATTGACGAGCGTGAATGTGGGTCGCTGCTTGGGATCGTTGGTGAGGCAGGTCTGACCGGAGCGCGTGCAGGAGGTCTGTATTGAATAGCCGATCATGAAGAGCACGTAGACGATCGTATAGGCAACATAGCGCAGGATCTGGGGCTCGGGCGGCACGAGGCGCGTTCCGAAGAACATGAGCAGCGCGGATACCACCATGGTCAGGTTCCCCAGAACCATGAAGGGGCGGAATTTGCCGAACCTCGTGCTCGTGCGGTCGATCATCATGCCCACGATCGGATCGACGAACGCATCGAAAGCGCGTGTGATCGTGACCATGGCGGTCGCAAAGGCCACGGCAAGGCCGAGCACGCCGTTGGCATGGTACATCGTATAGTTCATGAGCAGTACGAAGTAGACGTTCGTTGCGCCGTTGTTGAAGGGAAAGAGGATAAGCTGATAGAGCTCCGCCCTGTTCAGGCCCGCGTCAGTCGTATCCCTTTCTGCCTCTGCGGCCGTATCGGCTCCTGCAGACACTCCTGCTCCTTTGCTCGATGGTTGAAACGGATGGCGGCCCGGCCGGCATCCGGGCCGGGCCGCCGATGAGCCAGAATCCTACCTGGGCTTCTTGGGGACGGCCGGCTCGTTGCGCCTGACGGCACGATACGCCATGAGCGCCGATCCGAGGGCGAGCACGCCGAAGGCGATGTTGATGCCCAGCAGGGCGTTCTTCCACCAGGGCGTGATGACCACGAGACGGTCGTTGGGACCCCAGCCGTTCATGGCATTGCTGTTGGCAACGGTGTAGAGGATGCGATGCGATGCGCGCCTCATGGCCGCAACGATGGTGGGGTCGTTGGAGAACTGGGCAAGCTTGACGGTATGGATCATGCTGACCGTGCTGTCCCAGAGGTCGGTGCCCGCAAGCACACCGTCGGTGGAGTCCATGTAGGAGTTGTATCCCGAGTAGTCGGTGATGTTGATGCCCATGGCACCCCACTCGTCGCGCAGGATGGTCGTCTGCATCCCTGCGCTCGCGCCCGTCCATGTGCAGCCGATGCGCACGAAGGCGTTCATCACACCGATGCCCTCGCCATCGTTGCCCACGACGGTCAGCTCGAAGGGTTTGAGGTAGATCTCGCGGGCCGTCTGCTCGTTGAGCCAGATGCTCTGCCCGTTGCGTCCGGTCTCGATCTCGTTCAAGGCATAATGCTTGAGGTAGACATAGACTCCCTTCGAGGTGATGCCCCGGCACTCGGCGGCGCAGATGCTGCCGGAGATGAAGGGATCCTCGGAGAAGTACTCGAAGTTGCGGCCGCCGTAGGGCACGCGGTGCATGTTGAGGCCGGGACCGTACAGGCCGGAGTAGCCCGCATGCAGGCAGTCCTCGCCGATAAGGGCACCGACCTCGTAGATCAGTTCGTCGTTGAAGGTTGCAGCCATGACGTCCTCGGACGTGAAGGCCATACCGGTGACCCCGCCGAAGAGGGCGGCGGTGAGGCCCTGCGGGCCGTTCTCGTCTTTGGTGACCGGCTTCGAAACGCTGACCAGGCCCAACGTCGTGTGGCCGCCCAAGGTGATGAGCTGGTTCATATCGTCGAAGGTCAGCTGGTCGAGCAGATCCTCCCATGCGGGATCGTTGTAATCGCGGCCGATCATCTGCGCGAGGGTGAGATCGCCGCCGGAAGCCTGCGTGGGCATGGTCCCCTCGGTCACAGGCTCGGTATAGGCGGAATCAGCAAGGGCGGCGATGACCTCGTCGGGGGCAGCCCATGACGGCCGCTCGGGCCAGGTGCCCGTCCAATCGGCGCGCGAGAGATAGGTAACGCTGCCCGGCGTGGCATCGGCGCGGTTGGGATCTCCCCCATCGAGGACGTTGGTGATCTTCTGGCCGGTGGCGGAGATGCTGTAGGTGGTCGCATCGAGCTCGGGATTGTTGAACGAGCCCACGAGCGCGGCGTCGCCCGCCGCATCCATGCGCCCGCCGGTGCTCTCGGGAGTATGGCCCTTCGCGGCGAGGATGTTGTTCAACGCCTCATGCGAACCTGTGGCAACGGTGAGGTAGTAGTCGCCCGCATCGAGTATGTAGGTCCGAGCACCGTCTGCATCGTAGCTCGTTAAAGAGGCCTTGTCGACGGTGATCGTCACGCTCTGGCTCTCGCCCGGCTCGAGCAGCTTCGTCTTGGCGTAGCCCACGAGCTGGACAGCGGATTTCTCCACGCCATGCTCCCGGTCGTAATCGGTATAGGGCTGCTGTCCGTAAACCTGGACGGCCTTCTTGCCGGCAACCGTCCCGGCATTGGTCACGGTAACCGACACGGTGAGGGTATCGCCCTCATCAGACATCGTGAAATCGCTGAAGGAGAAGTCTGTATACGAATCGCTATGGCCGAAGGGGAACGCGACGGTAGCTGTATAGCTGTAATCGCCGGCGTTGCCGATGCCCAGCACGTAATCCTCGTAGCGGGTCTCGTAGTAGCGATAGCCCACATAGATGCCTTCGGCATAGAGGGTGTAGTTGAGATTCGAGGTTCCGAACCCCGCCTCTTGGGCATTGGTCCAGGACGCGGGATAGTAGTTGACCATCGCGGGGGCGCTGGCATTGTCGTAGACGAAGGTGTCCACGAGGCTGCCGGAGGGGTTAACGGCGCCGACGAGGATCTTCCCCACGGCGTTGAGGCCCATCTGGCCGGGATCGCCGATCCACAGCGCCGCATCGATGCCGTAATCGACACCGCCGACCTCGGGGTTGAGGAAGCTGCAGTCGAGGGCGTTGGATGAGTTGATGATGACGATGATCTTGGAGATGGTCCCCGCATCCTTGAGCGCTTTCAGACCGGCCAGGTTCTCCTGCTCCTCTGGGGAGAGGGCGAGGTAGTCGCCGTCAGGGGAGTTCGATAGGATCCACGCCCTCATGGCAGCGGTTTCGGCCATATCGGTTGGCGTCGTGCCGTCGGGGAGGTCGGCGCCCTCGCCCCCGGAGCGGGCGAGCACGAAGATCGCCGCATCGCCGAAGCTGGCGAAGGAGTTGCCTGCGGCCGTCTCGACCTCGCTCCAGGGCACTTCGTTTGCCGCATAGGCCGATGTCGGCTCTGCGCTGCTCGCGCCGATGATGTTCTCGGGGATGATGCGCGAGTAGCTGCTTTGCACGTCCTCGGAGCTGTAATAGTCCCAAAGCGTATCGTTCACATTGAGACCCGCATCGGTAAGGGCGCTCAGGAACGTAGGAGCCGTGGAGGCATCGATCTGGCCGGACCCCGTGCCCCCGTAGACGGGATCCACCGAGGAGTGGCTCACGAGGCTTACGTTCGAGCCAACGGCGAGAGGCAGCGCATCTCCCTCGTTGAAGAGCAGAACAGCCCCTTCGGCCTCGAGCCGCTCCGCAACCTCGGAGCTGGCAGCGGCGAGCTCTTCTTCGGTCTCATAGTCGCTCCTGAAGTAGGCTGTGTCGACCCCATCGTCATCGCCCCGCCTGTGCTCGGTCGTCGGCGCATCCAGGAAGACGTTGATGGCGGTCTCATAGTCATCGGCGATGCTGCGTCCCGCCACGAGGCCAGCGCACAGCAGCGCGAAGACGGCAGCAAGCGCAACCCAAAGCCGGACCCCCCTCCTTCTCGGCTTTCTGTCCTTATTCGTGCCCATCCGTCGCTCCTTTCTGCCGTAACGCATGCCTACGAGACGATCTACGGCGCACGGTCACACCCAATTGCTGCTCTTCTGCCGCCCATGCGCCTCGGGAAGCCGATAACGGGGGTTGGACTTGTCCACCCGTGCGAAACGCGCCTCATCGCTCAACCCGCCCGCGCGCGCTTCGATGCGCGTCTCGCCGGGTCCGAGCGGGACGGTGAAGAGGAACACGCGGGGATTGCGCGGGTTCTCCCTGCTCGTAGCCGTCTTCTTCCCGTCAATCCAGAGGGACACCTCGGACTGGTTGGAATAGACCTTGACCATAATGCGCTTCTGCGCCCGCTCGACGAAGCGCTTCGAGCAGATGTGCACCATCGGCTCCGGATTCCACCAAGCCTTGTAGAGGTAGAAGGCATCCTTCTTGACCTTGCGGTCGAAGCTGGCGAGCCCCTTGTGGTTCATGCCGGGCTCGCCGCCCTGGTCGCGGGCATCGGCGGCGAAGTCGAACATGTTCCAGACGTGCGTGGCCCACAAGTACGGACGCCGCGCGAAGAAGCGGAGCATGTACTCATGGTAGATGCACTGGTACTCCTCGCTATGGTCGCCTCGGCGCGGATGCTCGGAGTGGAGGTTCGGCATCGCCTCGCAGCCGTACTCGCTCATCCCGACGCAACGCTTGGGGAAGACGAGGCGGAAGAATCCAAACCAAAGGTCGTTGAGGAAAAGCCCTGGCACATACCAGCCGAGATAGAGGTTCCAGCTCACCAGATCGCTGATATGGGCGGAGCGGTTGAAGGGCCCGCACATGGCATAGCAGGCCAGCGTGGTCTTGCGGGTGGGATCCATCTCGTGCACGAGCTCGTTGAGCACGCGATGGTTCTCGAGCATCCCCGCCTTGTCTTTGGTCGAGATGGTGATCTCGTTGGAAAGGCCCCAGCACACGATGGAGGGATGGTTGTAATTCTGGACGATGAGCTCGCGCATCTGGGAGAGCGTGTTGTCCATGCCTGCTGGCAGATGCTCGGAGATATAGGGGATCTCCGCCCACACCACCATACCGTATTCATCGCAGAGGTCGTAGAATTCCTGCGCATGCTGGTAGTGGGCGAGGCGGATGGTGTTTGCCCCCAGCTCGCGGATGAGCTCCATGTCCTCACGGTGCATCTCGGATGTGAGGGCGTTTCCGATGCCCTTGCGATCCTGATGGCGGCTCACGCCGCGCAGCGGATACGGGCGACCGTTCAGGAAGAAGCCGCGTGCGGGATCCACCGAGAAGGTCCGTATCCCAAAGCGGGCGCTCACCTCGTCGACCGGCTTGCCGTCTACGCGAAGCGTCAAGCGCGCCGTATAGAGATATGGATCGACCGTGCCATCCCAAAGATGGGGCTTCTCCACGTCCAAGATAACGTCGGTGCCGGAGCCCGAGGACACTTCGGCGCCCTGCGCGTCGAGCACGGAGACGGCAACCTCGGACCGCCCGGCATCCGGTCCGTCCACCCAGCTCTGGACGCGGACTTTCCGGATGTCGCCGCCAAGCGCGGGCGTGACCTTGAGGCCGTTGCCCCCCTCATAGTCGAGGGAGAAGTGCGTGGCAGATACCGTGAGCAACGTCACCTCTCGGTAGATGCCCCCATAGAAGGTGAAGTCCGCTTTCTGCGGATACACGCGATCGTTCATCGAGTTGTCCACGCGAATCGAGAGCTCGTTTTCCTCCCCCGAAGGCAAAAGCGCCTCGGTGATATCGGCGCGAAACGTCGAATAGCCGCCGTCGTGATGAATAAGCGCCTGTCCGTTGAGGGCAACGTCTGCCGTGGCATTGACCCCATCGAACTGGAGGTAGACGCGCTGGGTCGCAGGGTCGAAGTCGGGACGGGAAAGCGGTCGCGTATAGCGGCAACTGCCTCGCCAATAGTCGTTGCCACCGTCCTGCCCATCGACGGCGTTCCATGTATGGGGAACGCTCACCTGCTCGGCCGATCCTGTCGGCCCGATGAACGTCCACCCCTCATCCAAGCAGCGTATCACCCTCATGGATGCAACCCCCTCGGCCTGGCATGCACGTCTCGCGCACGCGGCGGTACCGGACTATGGGTCTTAGTTGAGTCATTTTATCAAATAATCCGGTTACCGCGCGGGCTCACCACCCTGCGGCATTCTGTGGAAGGCGCTTTTGCGCGTGCGAACGCATGGGTAGACGGTAGACATCTGGCTCTTGCGCGGCCCGCAAGCCCATGGCCGTATGCGTCATGACGAGAACGAGCTCGCGAAATGCGGCACCAGCCGCCCAAACCCCCTTGAAAATCAAAGTTATGTACGGTTGCTTTGATGGCAGCCCGGTACGCGCACATACTTATCTGGGCATACTGGCCGCATGTAGCGGATAGGCCTTCATTGCATCGTGCATAACTTTGAATTTCGAGGGGGTTTGAGGGCTGGAAGGTTCCTCGGCCGCCGGCTCCGCTTCCAACAGCGCGTGCGCCGACCGCATGGACGTGCATGCGAGCGCCTTCGACCCTCCTGGCGTCGATTTGCCGCCGAAAGAGGCATATGATGCTCGATAATCCAATAAACAGGGGCTGAGCGGAAAGAGGGGCGGAAGCATGAAGAAGGCGCTGGGGAACCCGTGCAATCTCAGAGAGCTCTTCACGGAGCACGGAGCGGCGGGGCTTGATTTCGTGAGCATGAGCATCGGCTATGACGGAAAGGCGTATTTCCTGTTCTCATCCCGAATCCCCGCGCGTATTGACGGGATGTTCGTCAACACCGTCGCGAACGCGGAATACACTGCGGTGGTCGTCACCCCGTCATGGGAGAGCGGCGCCGTGGCGAGCACGGAGAGGATCGATTTCGGAACGCACGAGATGAACTTCCACTTCATCCGGCCCGTTCCCGACGGCTCATTCCTTCTCCTGGGATCAAGATGCAGGTATTCGAGGAAAGACGGGCCTGAAAAGAACGCCGTGTTCACCGACAGAGAAGGAAGCGTCTTGCGGACGCTCACGTTTGGAGACGGTATCGCAGACTGCATCGTCAGAGATGACGGGATCGTTATCACGAGTTATTTCGACGAGGGCGTGATGGGAAACTACGGCTGGGAGGATCCGATCGGCAGTTGCGGCCTGTGCGCCTGGACGACGGATGGCGAGGTCATCTGGCAATCCGAACGAGACATCGTTGACTGCTATGCCATGAATACCGATGCGGGCGGAAACCTCTGGTATTACTACTACATTGATTTTCGGCTGATTCGCACGGATTTCAGAGCCGAGACAGAATACGATCCGATGGTGGAGGGGGCCAGCATCCTCGCGATAGCAGGAGGCGGCAGATCCCTGATCATGGATGGCGGATACGAAGACCCCGATTCGTTCTACGTGAGCAGGATCAGCGGAGATCGGATAGAGGATGCCGAGCCGCTGGAATTCATCGGGGAGGACGGAGCTGCCGCCCCGGCAGTGCCCAAGGTTTTCAGCGGCGCGAAGGCGCTCGTTTTAACAGAGGACGAGGGCATCTGCTTCGTTGATTTCTCCACTATGGAATGATCCGGCGCCCCAACCTACCGGCACCCTCGCCGCATCGCTCGCCCCCCCCGCCGACCAGCGGTAACAGCGGACGGGCGGGCAGAGGAAGCTGCTGCCCTGCTGCAAGGAGACGGAGGCCATGTGAGAAGAGAGTGGGTAGCTGCGGGGGCGAACATCCTCCTGCCGACCCTGCTGTTCTATGTCTGCTACAAGGCATGGGGCGTCGTTCCCGCCGCCTTTATCTCGATGGGATACTCCGCAGCAGCAATGCTGTTGAGCTGGATCCGCAAGAAGGAGGTCGGCAATACGCAGGTATTCGGCATCGTGGCGTCGCTTGGAGCCGCCTTCGTGATCGCCTGCACCGGAGAAGGGAAATACTATTACGTGCCGGCGCTGATCCAAAACGCAGTGCTCCTCGCCTTCATGCTGGCACTCTCGATCAGGCGCAAAAGCGTTCTCCACTTTCTGGCCAAGGATTTCAAGATACCGTCCCTCTCCACAGTTCCCGAGGACAGCATGCTCGGGGTGAGCATCATATGGATCGCCTCTTCTCCATAAAGATCATTTCCAAAGTGCTGGGCATGCTGTATTTGGATTTCGAGAAGCTCTATTGGCTCGTCTTTCTGCTCGGAGACCCGATGACGTGCGCCGTGATCCTGCTGTCGATATATATGGTCAGAAAGCAGTACAAGAAGGATCGGCCGCATAATGCGGAAGCTGATGGCACAGGCTCCGACGTGCAGGAGAAGGCCCGGTGATTGTTGCGGTAGACCAGACGAACCTCCTGCAAGCCGCCACCGTGCACGCCATATCTTGGCGGGAATCGCACCGCTCCTTCTGCCCGGTCGATTTCGTCGATCTGCACACGCCCGAGCGCCAGCGGGAGTATATGCTGAAAAAACTGGCCGCCGGAAGCAGGTTCTACCTGCTTGTCGAGGATGATCCCATCGGAGTCGTCTCCGTGAGCGGATGCCTGATCGAAGATCTCTACATCCTCCCGGATAAGCAGGGCATGGGCTACGGAACGGCGCTTTTACGGTTCGCAATCGGGAACTGCACGGGCACCCCTACCCTATGGGTGCTCGAGAACAACGTCAAGGCGAGGCGCCTGTACCGTAGAATGGGGTTTAGGGAAACCGGCGCGGCGCATACCGTCCCCGTCGGGTTCGATGAGATCGAGCTTGCATTGACCTGATCCGGATTCAAGGAGCTGAACGGCATGAAGAATGACGAGGTAATCCTAAAGAGGCAGTCTGCAAAGATATTCTTCAACAATGGCGATACCGATTTCTTCTTCAACTGGCTCTTGGGAATCTGCGAGGTCTTCGGCCTATCCCATGGCGAGCTCTACCATCTTGCACAAAGATTGGGGCCGTCGCCAAAACCCGATGCATGGAGAACAGCGTTCCTGTCCCATGCCGAATACCTTGATCGAAAGCTGAACGGCTCGCGTCTGAGCAGGCATGCAAAGGCGCAGAACTGTTTGGCGCAGACGTATTCCGTCCGCTCGGCCCTGCAATTCATCGATCCGTTCTCCGATGAATATGAGATGGCCATCCAGATGATGGAAAGGGCCTTTGAACAGGCGGTGCATCATCTAGGGGCGCCGATCGAGCCGCTTGCCATCGACTATCGGGACTCGTATCTGCCCGGATATTACGTGCACAGCGGAGACGGCTGCCCCACCCTGGTCATGGTCGGCGGCGGGGATACATACCGCGAGGACTTGTTCTATTTTGCCGGCTATCCTGGATGGAAGCGGCGCTATAACGTGCTCATGGTCGATCTTCCCGGCCAAGGCGCGAACCCGAGCAGAGGGTTGACCTTCGATGTTGACGCCGGCATTCCGATCTCCTTGTGCATAGATTGGCTGGAGGACAGAGGCCCAAAGCCGAGCCATCTTGCACTGTACGGTGTAAGCGGAGGCGGCTATTTCACCGCACAGGCTGTCGAGCAAGATCCGAGGATCCATGCATGGATTGCCAGCACGCCCATCTACGACATAGCAGAGCTGTTCAGACAGGAATTTGGGTCGAGCTTGAAAGCCCCCGGCTGGTTGATGAACGGCGTCTTGAAGCTTGCCGGAAACCTGAATGTGTCTGCAGATTTGAATCTGAAAAAGTATGCATGGCAGTTCGGCACATCCGATTTCAAGAGCGCGGTCGACGAGGTGCTCAGGCGCGCAAGGACCGTAGACTATCGGAAGGTCCAATGCCCCTGCCTGCTCCTCATGGGAGAGGGAGAAGGCGCTGAGCTGCAGCGCCAGACCAAGGTGGTCTACGAGGCCCTTCGATCGAGGTCGCCCCATACTGAGCTCCACATTTTCGATGCGGAGAGCGGAGCGGACGCCCATTGCCAGGTCAATAACCTGAGGCTTGCGCATAACGTCGTCTTCGATTGGCTCGACAATCTTTTTGATTGGAGCCAGGAGGATTACGGCGCCCGATGAGACTTGTATCAAGAGGGAGCATGCGTATGTCCGCCTCTTATGTCCGTGCCCCCTTGCAGCTGGTATCCGGATTTGCATGAAGCCTTCGGGCGGATCCTAAGACAACCGCAAAGCTGAAAAAATAGGCACTTGTTGTAATGATGCATATGAGTTAGTATGAGCTAACTTATCGGTTTGCATCTGCTGCGAAGGGTCGTCATGAGGGTCAATCCCATCGTCATATTGCTGTTCAACCTGGTGCTGCCCATCAGCATCATGTTCCCCGGAAACGTGTACCAGCACTATTTCTTCCTGACGTTTGCGGCAGGCGTTCTGCTGGCTATGGGAAAGTGGGCCCGCCTTGCCAAGTTCGCGCTGGCCTACGGCGTGCTTCTCCTTCTGACGCGGCTGCTGGAGGTGCTCCCGAGCCAGGTGTCCATGATCTTCTCCATGCTTCTGCTGGTGTCGGTTCAATTCATCCCCTGCCTGATGATGGCCAGCGTGCTGGTGCTGGACTACACCGCAAGCGAGATCATCTCCGCCTTGGAGCCCCTACGGCTTCCCAAGGCGTTCGCTGTCTCCCTGGCGATCGTGGTGCGGTACATCCCCACATTTCGCAAGGAATTCGCCTTTATCAAGGAGTCCATGCGGTTGCGCGGCGTTCCCTACAGCCTATGGCATCCCGTCAGGAGCTTCTCCCTCTTCCTCGTCCCCCAGCTGTTCCGCTGCTCCATCCTGGCCGATGAGATCACCTCCGCAGGGATGACGAAGGGGATGACGAATCCGGCGCGCCGGAGCTCGTACTTCGATATGCGGATGCGGACAGCGGACTACCTGCTGTGCGCCATCCTGCTTGCGGGAATGGGAGGGATCATCCTATGGAGATGATGCGGGCGGTGGATTACGCCTTCACATACAGGGGAAAGGAATCGCCGGCGCTCCGAGATGTCCGTTTTAGCGCCTCCGACGGCGAGGTCATCCTCGTCGCCGGGGACAGCGGCAGCGGCAAGTCCACCTTTCTGAAGTCATTGAACGGCCTGATCCCCGAGATCGCGGAAGGCAGGCTGGACGGCAGCCGCCTGCTGAAGAGCGAGGATATGGACAAGCTGCCCATCTATGAGATCAGCCGGAGTGTAGGCTCTGTGTTCCAGAACCCCCGCAGCCAGTTCTTCACGCTGCACGCCACCAGCGAACTGGTATTTGCCATGGAGAATTACGGCCTTCCCCGTCAGGAGATGGAGAGCCGCATTGGCGAGCTGAAGGCGGTTCTGCCTATCGCTCCTTTGCTGGACCGGAAAATCGCACAGCTCTCCAGCGGGGAGAGGCAGCTTCTCGCGCTTGCCTCGGCCATGACGTTGCATCCCGATGTGCTGCTCTTCGACGAACCCTCCGCCAACCTTGATTACAGCAACGCCATGCGCCTCAAAGAGATCATGCGGACGTTGAAGGAACAGGGGAAGACGATTCTCGTAGCCGACCACCGGTTCTTCTACCTGAGCGGCTTGGTGGACCGGGTCTTCCTGATCGAAGACGGGACCTTGCGCGTCTTCGAAAGCGAGGAGTCGTTCCGCGCCTCCGGCTACAACACGCGCAGCTTCGATCTCTTCGGTATGGATGTGCCGTTCCACCTGCACCAGCCTCGGGGCGACCCCGTGATCCAGGTAGACGGGATCTCCAAGTGGGACGCGCTCCAAGATGTCTCCCTCTCCCTGTATGGCCGGGAGATCACAGCCATCGTGGGCGTCAACGGGGCGGGCAAGACCACGCTCGCCCGGCTGCTGACACGCGCCCTTAAGCCGGATCGGGGCTGCATACACGGCGAAGGCCTGCCGTTCTGCGTGATGCAGGATGCGGATTTCCAGCTCTTCGGAACGTGCGTGGAGAGCGAGCTGGACATCGGCCATAAGGGGCTGGCGCAGGAGAATAAGCAGGCGGTTCTGGAACAGCTTGGGCTGTGGGGGCTTCGCGATACCCATCCCTTCGACCTGAGCGGCGGGGAAAAGCAGCGCCTGCAGATCGCGGTGGCAGCGCTGTCCGATGCGAAGCTCGTCATCTTCGATGAGCCCACCAGCGGCCTGGACGCCAAGTCCATGGAGCGCGTCGTACGGGAGGTCGAAAAGCTGGCACGGGAGAAGGCGGTCTTGGTCATCTCCCACGACTACGAGTTCATCCGCCGGGTAGCCGACCGCGTGCTCTATCTGAAGGACGGCCGGCTCCAACAGGATTTCATGCTTGGGCCGGAAACGGTGGGGGTGCTCGATCAGATCTTCGTTGATATGGAGGCGGGAAGTGGCTAGTAAGCTGAAAATGAAGGATTTCGTGCAGATCGCATTGCTGACAGCGGTATATCTGCTGCTGTATGCCGCTGCGATGCTGATCATCACCCCGTTAGGCCAGATCGGCCATGCGATCAGCCCGGCCGTGTGCGGGCTTCTCTCCGGCGCGGTCATCGTGTTCATGAACCGCAAAGTGGGCAAGATGTGGGAATACACCGTCTTCACCCTCCTTGTCATGGGCGCATTTGCGCTGATGGGCGGCGGCTATCTGCCGTGGCTCATCACATCCGTGACCATGGCGGCAATCGCCGATCTGATCGCCTCGCGGTCGAACCAGACATCCATTCCGCGCCTGGCGGCGGCATCCGGCCTGATGCATGTGGGGCAGGCTTGGGGAGCGATCATCCCCTCCACCTTTTTCCTGGAGGCGTACCGCAGCCATTGGATCGAGCGGGGAATGACGCCCGAGGCCATGGACGAGCAGATCAGCTTTACCCAGGGGCTGATGGGCCTTGGGTCCACCATCTTCACCTTTGTGCTGGCCTTCGTCGGCGTTGTTCTCGGCTATCTGATCCTGAAAAGACATCTGGAGAAGATGAAGCGGTAAGCGCAAGCGTCTGCATGCTGCATCGTGGAAGGGAGACCGTATGATCTACGGAAAGCTGAAAACCTACGTGCCGGAACGGCT
Organism: Atopobiaceae bacterium; assembly: GCA_040307385.1. GTDB lineage: Bacteria > Actinomycetota > Coriobacteriia > Coriobacteriales > Atopobiaceae > RUG721. The sequence continues at coordinate 23,484 of JAWRJQ010000013.1, read as the reverse complement.
TGGACTTGCCTACGTCGGCATTTTGCTGGCGCTGGCAGCTGCGGCGCTCTCCACCGCCAGCTATTACTATCTCTACGGATTCCTGCAAAAGATCATCGTCGATGTCGATGTTGCGGGGGCCGTTCCCCTGGCGGCACGCGTCGTGGCATTCCTCATAGCCAATACGCTGGTCTATTTCCTGGCGCTCTGGACCACGCACGCGTTGGGGTTCCGGTTGGAGACCAATCTCAAGAAGCAGGGCATGCGCCACGTGATGGACGCCTCGTTCAGCTTCTTCGACAAGAACGAATCCGGGCGCATCCGCAAGATCATCGATGACAACACGGCGCTGACCCACACCAGCGTGGCGCACCTGATCCCCGATCTGACCACCGCTGTGTTCACTCCCCTGCTGGGCATCCCGCTGGCCTTCTATGTGGACTGGCGGATGGGCGTGCTGTTCGCCGTCAGCTTTGTATCGGGGATGCTCTTCATCCGCAAGATGATGGGCGACCAGAACTTCATGGCGCAGTACATGGCAGCCTCCGATAAGATGAACTCCGGTGCCGTGGAGTATGTGCGCGGTATCCACGTGCTGAAGGTATTCAAGGCCAGCGTGCGGTCGCTGAAAGAGTTCTACCGGTCCGTGGCGGAGTATTCGGATCGGGCGCTGCAATACAGCATGAGCTGCCGGAGCTGGTACGTGCTGTTCCAGGTCTTCTACAACGCGGTGTTCCTCGTCACCCTGTTCTTCGGTTACGGCGGCGAAGCGGATCCGCGGGCGCAACTTGCCAAGTTCCTGTTCTACGCCCTGTTCAACGGCGTGCTGTACCTGGCGCTGAACAAGGTGATGTACCTGTTCATGCATATCTTCCAGGCAACCACCTGCATCGAGAAGATCGAGACGCTCTTCGGCGAAATGGAGGAGAAGAAGCTCTCGGCCGGCAACCGCGAAACCATGGAGGGGCACTCCATCGAGTTCCAAGATGTGACCTTCGGATACGAGGACCAGAACATCGTCGAGCATCTCTCCCTTACGCTGGACGAGGGCAAAACCTATGCCCTGGTGGGCGCCTCCGGTTCCGGCAAATCCACGTTGGCGAAGCTCGTCTCCGGCTTCTACCGCCTGGGCGGCGGGCAGATCCTCATCGGAGGCCACGGCATCGGCGAGTACACCGAGCGGGCGCTGGCGCGTAACATCGCCCACGTATTCCAAGATGCGAAGCTGTTCAAAAAGAGCATCTACGAGAACGTGCGGCTCGGCCGCCCCGACGCAACCCGCGACGAGGTGATGGGGGCGCTGCATCTCGCCCAATGCGATGAGATCCTGGACAAGCTGGAGCGCCGCGAGGACACCGTCATCGGCGCGAAGGGCGTACACCTATCCGGCGGCGAGGTGCAGCGCATCGCCATCGCTCGTGCGATCCTGAAAGATGCGAGGATCGTCATCTTGGACGAAGCCTCCGCTGCGGCGGATCCGGAAAACGAGTATGAGCTGCAGCTGGCATTCTCCAACCTCATGAAGGGCAAGACAGTCATCATGATCGCCCACCGGCTCAGCTCCATCACAGGCGTGGACGAGATATTGGTCATCGACGGAGGAAGGGTCGTCGAACGGGGCTCGCATGAGCAACTGATGGCCGCCGATTCCGCATATAGGAGGCTGCAGGACGAGTTCACGCAGGCGAACGAATGGAAGGTGAGCGCATGAGAGCGTATCTGAAGCGGAAACTGGGCCTGACGGACAGCGGCGTGGCGGCGGTGCAGCGGGCGGCCGTGATCTCCTTCCTGGTGAACGTAGGCTACATGGCGCTGATGCTCATCGCCATGCACTACGGCGACAACGTGCTCCGGGGCGTGGACAAGCCCGCCTGGTATTACCTGCTCATCATCATACCCACCTTGCTGGTGCTCTACGTGCTGGTGGATCGGGAATACGTGCTGACCTTCAATGCCACGTACAAGGAGTCCCGCAACCTGCGCCTGGAGATCGCCGACCGGCTCCGCGAGCTGCCGCTGTCCTACTTTTCCCGCCATGATCTGAGCGACCTTGCGCAGACCATCATGCAGGATGTGACGGACATCGAGCATGCCATGAGCCATGCCATGCCCCGCTGCATTGCCTACGTTTTCTTCCTGCTCGCGATGTCGGTCCTTTTGCTCATTTCAAACCTCATCCTGGGACTTGCCGCTTTGCTCCCCATAACGGCAGGGCTTCTGCTTATGCTCCTATCCCAAAGGGCGCAGAAGCGATGGACGGAGAGGTACTTCTGGAAGACACGCGAGACCACGGAGGCCTTCCAGGAGGCCATCGAGCTGCAGCGGGAGATCAAGAGCTGCGGCTTTGAGGATAAGAACTACCAGGAGGTCTCGGCCTCTTTGGATGCAGCCGAAAGGCTGCGGCTGCGCGCCGAGATCACCCAGGCGATGCCGATCCTGCTCTCAACCACCATCATGAAGCTGAGCATCGGCATCATAACCGTGGTCTCTGCGGCGCTGCTGCGGGCTAACGCAGTGCAACTCATCTTCATCATCGGCTTTTTGCTGGCCTCCGTGCGCCTGGTGGATGCGGTTGGGGCGATAGAGGAGTATTTCGCGGAGCTTCTCTATCTGAACGCACGGGTGAAGCGCATCGACGAGCTGCGGAACACGCCGGTCCAGGCAGGCGAGGCCGTGGAGCTGAGGCACTTCGACATCGAGCTCCGGGATGTGGGCTTTGCCTATGCCGATGAGGCCAAGGTGGTCGACGGCGCAAGCTTTACGGCACAGCAGGACCAGGTCACAGCCATCGTAGGACCCTCCGGCTGCGGAAAGTCCACTATCCTGCGGCTGATCTCGCGCCTATACGACTACGACAGCGGGAGCATTCTGATCGACGGGCGCGACATCCGGGAGATCTCGACCGACGCGCTGTTCGACAAGGTCTCCTTCGTGTTCCAGGACGTGGTCCTGTTCAATGCCTCCGTGCTCGACAATATCCGCATGGGACGACCGGATGCAACAGATGATGAGGTCAGACAGGCAGCTAGGCTTGCCAACTGCGACGAGTTCATCCAAAGGCTTCCGGAAGGCTACGACACGCCCATCGGAGAGAACGGCAGCAAGCTCTCCGGCGGCGAGCGGCAGCGCATCTCCATCGCAAGGGCATTGCTGAAAAACGCCCCGATCCTGTTGCTGGATGAGATCAGCGCCAGCTTGGACGTGGAGAACGAGCGCAAGATCCAAGACGCCCTGAACCGCCTGATCGCCGGCAAGACCGTCATCATCGTATCGCATCGCCTCAAATCCATCGAGAAGGCCGATCAGATCGTGGTGATGGACGCCGGGAAGGTTGACGCCGCAGGGACGCACGATGAGCTTTTGGAAACATCCACCCTCTACCGCAGGCTGATCGAGAAGTCCAACCTGACGGAGCGGTTCACCTATTGAGGAAAAGCCGCTGAGAAAAGCGCTCTCTGAGACAGGACGGAGGCCCGCGCCCTTCATATGCAGACACAGGCCTGGCAGAAGGTATGCTTAAATCTCGATTTAGATGTCGGAGTGTTGAGTTGCTGGATTGGATATCGGCGGAAAAGTTTCCGCGAACAAGCAGGCTCAAGTGGCATCGACATCGAGGTATCGAGCCACGTGGAGACGGTGGCGCTGCTATCACGGCGGGCGCATAAGATGCCCGGGGAACCTGAAGCTCGAAGCTCATCCAGCCCAGATTCCCCTCGAAATTCGAAGTTATGCACGATCTTGCGAAGGCCTACGCGACAAGCGCATCAGATATGCCCAGATGCACATGTGCGTCTATCGTACCGCCGTCAATCTAATCGTGCATAACTTCGAATTTCGAGGGGAATCTGGAGGTGAACAGGGCCTCGCAGGAAACGAGCGCCGCCCCATGCCCCGTCGCAAGCGAAAAGCCTAGCCTCGATTGGACATCAGCTCTCCCAGGGTCATCTCTCCCCAACTGTAATTCGTCAGATAGCTCCCCTTGAACAGATGCGCGTACTCCTCTTTGCCGGAAAGGTAGTTGTACAGATCGCACTCGACCTTATCCGACACGATACGGCGCTTCCCGCCCACCGCCTCGACGACATCGGAGATGCCGTATTCCTCCAACGTGTTCTTCAGGCGGAGGGCGACCTTGCGATACCGCGATAGCGTCAATGTGCTAACCGGCTCGTCCTCCCACAAGAAGCCGATCGCTTCCTCCGATGTGATGTATCCGCCCCTGCGATCGACGAGCAGGGCGAGCAGCTCCTTGGCCTTCTTGTTGCGGAACGCAATCGGATTGCCGCCGACGAACACATCGAAGTATCCGAAGGTGCGGATAGACACGGCACGGCCCTCCGGCAAAGCCCGCCCATCGGCCGTTCCATCGCCTTCCACGGCGTAGAGCATGACGTAGCGCGAGGCGCTGACATCCAACCCCTTCTCGGAACAGATCGCCTTGATCGTGCGATCCTCTCCCGTGCGGTAATCATGGTATCTGAATTCCGCTTCCCCCGCTCGTAAGAGCTCCACATAATCCTCGTAGGCAGCCTCGCCGCGCGCCACGAACCTGTCCAAAGGGGTAAAGCGCTCTGTCAGAGGCAGCCATTCCTCATTGGTATAGCCGAAGAACATGCATACGTTCTCACTTGCATATAGCGGCTTCACCGACCCTTCCGGAGATACCTCGAACGCTGCAAGGCCATCGGAGAACTGCATGACCAGATCACGCATCTTCTCCCTCAACTGGATGTTCTCCAGTTTCAGGGCCTCGGCATTGTCGAGATCCCGCGTCTCGCGGCAGCAATACAGGCTCACGGATTCGTCAACTTTGATGAACACGCCCGTATAACGCTTGATGCAACCATCGGACGAGAGGGCCTCATAGGCAATGTGCGGCGGCGTGCCATCCGATCCCTGCATCCTTTTCTGGCAGAAGTCCTTGAAGAACCGGCGGACGGCATCTTGCTGCTCGGGAGATACGGAAGCGACCAACCACTGCTCCAGGGCATCCTCGATCTGCATCGCTATGTTCTCGAAGCGCTTGAAGAAGGACGCCTCGCTGGAATGCACGCATGTCACGGTATGCGCGGCAAGGTCGAATTCGAAGATCTTATCGTACACGCCTGCAATGGCCTGCAGATAGCGCTTGCCCTCCCCTGCCCTGCGCACTTGGTAGCGCTCGGTCACATCCATGCACACGCTTTGGAACTCGGCCTCCCCATGCTCGTCGATGCATTTCGTGACCCACCCGAAGACATGGGCGCGCGTTCCGTCGCAGCGGAGCAATGCCATGTCGCCGGCGAGGGGCGCCTCTGCGGAGTAGACGCGGTCGAGATATTTCGAGAACCTGCGACGCTCCTCCATGGGGATCATCAGGAACAGGTCGTTTCTGTACATTTCCAGATAGTCGATCTCGCCATCTTCCGCCTCGGGAAAGCGCAGGAGCTCGATCATCTTCTGGTTGATATAGGTGATTCTCGGCTGCTTCTCGCAGGTATATCGCAAAAAGCCGCAGGGAACCGTATCGTTCAGAAAGCGAAGGCTGTTATTCTCGGTCTTTAGATCGGTTATATCAGTCAAGACGGAGTATCCGACCAGGGTTCCATCATCCAGCCGTTTGGACGTGATGGCATCCCGTACATAGACGACGGTACCGTCCTTCTTGACGAGGCGGTACTCTCCGGTACGGGCCTTCTCCCCTAGTGTCATGCCCTGTATGAGATCGGCATACGCCTCGCGGTCCGCAGGATGCACCATCCGCGCATACAGATCGATCTCATCATCCACCAACTCACCTTCTCGAACGCCGAGCAGCTCGCAGAGATTGCGGCTGGCGTAGCTCAGATGGACAGGGGGCGTCAAGACATACCGATGGAAGCCGCACACGTGCCGGCTGAGGATCTCCTCCATATTGTCGAGCGCACGATCCATGTGAACTCCTTTTTGCAGAGATCCCGCCCCTGCAGGCGGAGCTGCATACGAAGTTACATTATAGTATGAGTTCGTAACGGTTAATTTGCTTTAGGTTAAAATGACGCGGGAAGCCGAGACTGCGAGAATAACGCCGGAGGCGAGAGGATGAACAGGGTTTTAGTGATTGACGACGATCGGGAGCTGTGCGCCCTGATCCGCCGTACCGCCCTGCAAGAGGAGCTAGATGCCGATTGCTGCCATTCAGGCCGATCCGGGCTTGAAAAGCTGGGAGAGCATGAATACCAGCTCGTCATCCTGGACGTGATGATGCCCGGCTTCGATGGGTTTGAAACGCTGGAGCAGATCCGAAAGGAAAGCAGCGTCCCCGTTCTGATGCTCACGGCGAAAAACGACAGCATCTCAAAGGTGCGCGGGCTTCGAAACGGAGCCGATGATTACCTGGCAAAGCCCTTCGTCATGGAAGAACTGCTGGCGCGCATCACCTCCCTGATCCGCCGCTACACACGGTTCAACCAGAGCGGGAGCAACGCGGAGACGCTTTCCTATGACGGCCTGCTCATCGACCTCGGCGCCCGCTTGGTTACAACAGAGAACGGAACGTTCGAGCTTCCCCCGAAAGAATTCGACGTGCTGCTGCACTGCGCGAGAAACCAGGGGCGGATTTTGACGAAACAGCAGATCTACGAGGACGTGTGGGGCAAGCCGTATGTCTATGACGATAGCAACATCATGGCCGTCATCAGCCGCCTGCGCAAAAAGCTGGAGGCCGATCCCGGAAACCCGAAGTACATACAGACGGTGAAGGGCATCGGCTACCGTTTCAACAGGGAGGTGTGATCTTCTGCATGGAGGTCTTGGCTATCATCTTGCTGGCCGTCGCCATGGCTGCCACCGCATCCGCCGCCGCCATCCTGCATAAGGAGCGGCAGCAGATCGAAGAAGTTGCCGAGGCTCTTGCCGATGTGAGGCGCGGGAACGGAAACCGCCGCGTCCTTGCCGATTCCAGCCACATCCTCTCCCCGCTCGTGTATGAGGTCAACGATATCATCCGCGCCTACGAGGATCGGATCGCGGCATTTCAGCAGACGGAAGAGGCGAACAAGCAGCTGATGACGAGCCTCTCCCATGATGTGCGGACACCCCTGACGACGCTGATCGGGTATCTGGACGCCGTGCATGCAGGCGTTGTCGCCGGGGCGGAGCGGGAGGAATACGTCGAAACGGCCAGACGGAAAGCCTATGACCTCAAAGGCTACATCGACGTCCTGTTCGACTGGTTCAAGCTCAATTCCGACGAGTTCGCCATGTCGATGCAGCGGGCGGAGGCAGCGGAGCTGACCCGCAGCATTCTCATCGACTGGATACCTCTTCTGGAAGATCAGGGAATCGAATACTCGATAGAGATACCGGATCGGACCGTTCTCGTCGATCTTGACCCTGACAGCTACATGCGGATCATCAACAACCTGCTGCAAAACGTCGTTGCGCATAGCAAGGCAAGCGCCGTAACGGTGCTCCTGGAAAAACAGGCCGGCACCATGCGGCTTTCCGTAGCCGATAACGGCATCGGCATCGAAAAAGAAGATCTGAAGCGGGTTTTCTCCCGTCTCTATAAGTGCGACAAGGGCCGGAGCGAGAAAGGCAGCGGCCTTGGCCTGTCGATCGCATACCAGCTGGCGGAGAAATTGGGCGGAAGGCTTGCCGTCGAGAGCAGCGCCGGCGAGGGCGCGACCTTCATCCTGACCCTGCCCCTGGCACTATAGGAGCCCTGTTCAACCAGCCGCTTGCCCAGCTGATTATAAAGCTGCAAGGATTATACAAGGTTGCCGCAAGGTTACTGCAAGGCCGGAGAGCCACCATAATGAGGGCAACGCGAACACGGAGGCTTTCATTATGAGCGAAACAATCATCGAAACACGGCATCTGACAAAGCAGTATGGCGCGCAGAAAAGCGTTGCCGATTTGAACATCCATGTACGGAAAGGCCGGATCTACGGCCTCTTGGGGAGGAACGGCGCGGGAAAGACGACAGCCATGAAGATGCTGTTGGGCTTGACCGAGCCCACTGCCGGAGAAGTCCTGCTCTGGGGAGAGCCGCTGCATGGGAACGAGAAGAAGGCGCTTCCCCGCATCGGCAGCATGATCGAGTCGCCCGGCTTCTACCCCAACCTGACGGGGACGGAGAACCTGCGTATCTTCGCGACGCTGCGCGGCGTTCCCAATGCCCACGCCATCCAGGACGCGCTTGAGCTTGTCGGCCTGCCGTATAAGGACAAGAAGCTGTTTTCCCAGTATTCCCTCGGCATGAAGCAGCGCCTTGCGATCGCGCTGGCCGTCATGCACGATCCAGAGCTCTTGATACTGGATGAGCCGATCAACGGACTCGACCCCATCGGGATCGCCGAGGTGCGGACGTTTATCCGCGATCTGTGCGAGAAGAGGGGGAAGACGATCCTTCTATCCAGCCATATCCTCTCGGAGATCGCCCTGCTTGCCGATGATATAGGGATCATCGACCAAGGCGTGCTGCTTGAGGAAGAGACCTTTGCGGAGCTGGAGCAGAAAAGCAGCCGCCATATTCAATTCGTCGTCTCAGATGCGGCACAGGCGGCGCGTATCTTGGAAAGCACGTTCCATGAGACGCGCTTCACCGTCCAGGACGATCACCGCATCCGCCTGCACAATCTCGACCTGCCTGTTGGAAAGATCGTTGCCGCATACGTCGGAAACGGGTTGGTGGTATCCGAAGCCCATACCTGCGAGGAAACGCTGGAAGATTACTTCAAGCGGGTGACGGGGGGCGAGGGAATTGCTTAGGCTGGTCCGCTGCGAGTTTCAAAAGCTCAAAAGAAGGAAGTTCGTTGCCCTGAGCATGGTCGTGGCGTCTCTGCTCCCGATCCCCCTCCTGCTCCTTGTCATCAGGCAGGAGCAGCCGTTCAACATGCTTTTCAGGATGGTGTTCATATATGGCGAGATGCTGTTATTGCCGTGCGTGCTCGGCGTCCTGGCAACGATGATCTTCTTGCCGGAAACGGAGCATGACGTGTTGAAGAATATGCTCACCGTTCCGGTAGGCAAAACGAGGATATTCATCTCGAAATGCATCGCCCTCATGATACTGTCAATCATCTATTGCCTGCTGGAGCTGAGCATCAGCATCATCGCCTCATATGTTGTCGGAGGGGCTGTGCAACAGGTCGCATCGTACCTATGCTTCAGCATATTGAGCGGCATGTTCATGTTTGCCGCTTCCTTGCCGGTCATAGTGTTCGTCGCTGCATTTGGCAGGAACTTCACGATATCGAATATCGTATCGTTTATGTATAACGTCATCTGCTTCGCCTTGGTCTATCTCTGCATGGGATATGGAGGAGAGGCCCTTCTCAAGACCAGCATTGCAGTGCTGCCGGTGGTAACCGTGTTCAGATGGTATATGGGATATTTCCCCGTGGGATCGCACTTGCAAGTGTATATGCCGTATGCGATTTCCACCGCCGGCATCGTGATCTACATGGTTGCCTTCTCGCTCATCATGCTTGTATCGGGAGCAATCATGTATAGGAAAAAGGAGGTATAGGAAGCTATGCTGCACCTCGTAACCTGTGAGGCATGGAAGCTTAAAAGGAGCGCCATCGTATGGATCATACTTGCAGGCGCCTTCTTCTCGGCGTTTGTAACCTTCCTGCAATTCGTCATGGCGCAAAGTATCGATAGCCAGAGCGTCAATTTTGAAGAATTCTATACGGCTACCATATGGAATGACTTTTCCATGGCCTTTCCCGTTGTCATCACCATCATGGGAGGAATGGTTTTCAACCAGGAGTACAGCAATGGGACATTGAAATCGATCATCACGATTCCGATTTCGATAAGGAAGCTCTATGGTGCCAAAGTGATTGCCATAGGCATTTTGACCCTCGCGCTATCGGTGGCAAGCTACCTGTTCGTGATTGCTGGAGCGCATGCATTGCGCCTTGACGGAATCGATGGGTTCCACCTGGTGAAATCGTTTCTGCAGACCTGCGGCATGGCTCTATGCATCTTCATAGCCGTCTTGCCGCTTATCATCTGGGGATTCAGAAAGGTCAACGGCTATTATCCGCTGCTCAGCGTTGCGTTTATGTATGGGTTCTTCGGAATCGTCTTCATCTCAAGGGGGATTGGCGATTTCTATCCGATAACCGCCGGTTTGCGGATCATCGGATATGCCGGTCTGCCAGAGGGAGGCATGCTCGCGGCATGTATGGCCATGGCAGCGATGATATGCATCTCCGTAGCCATGATATGCCTCATACCGTATTCCTATGAGAGGGCGATCCAGGTAGAGCGTCGGCGGTCCTCTAGCCAATCACGGCAAACGCCAGCGCCTGCTCCGCCTCATGGGAAATGCTGACGTGCACGCTCGCAGCACCGATCATCTCGGCCCTCGCTTCGGCTCCCCGGCGAAGCGCTATGCGCGGCGCTCCGTTCTCGTCGTGGCGCACCTCGATGTCTTTCAGGCCGAACCCGACGCATCCCGTGCCAAGAGCCTTGCTGACCGCCTCTTTCGCCGCCCACATGCCCGCCGCGGTCTGCGCGCCTCTTCCGCTGAGGTAGCCCTGCTCGCGCTCCGTGTACACCCTATCGAGGAACCTCGTGTCGGCAATCAGAGCCGCGATGCGGGGTACGCTGACGATGTCGCACCCGACTCCCTTGACCGAGCCATCCATATTCTCACCTGCCAGCCGCTTCGAACGACGTGAACGTTATATCGCCGGAGCGCAGCCGCTTGTGCACGGTGCCTTCAACCACCAGCAGCTCTCCCCGATCGCCGATCCCCTCGATCTGCGCCGTATGCGTCTGCCCGTTCTCGACGTAGCGTATCGTTTCGCCGATGCCCATCATATGGTCCCGGTAGTATCCCAGATAATCGGTTGCCGAAGGGTCGTCTGCAAGCTCCGAGAGATTGTCGCATATCGCGGCTATCGTCCGCTCCTTGTCGAGCGGCCTGCCAATAGAGCCTGCCTTCTCGCGGATATCCTCGGGAAAATCCGTGGTCGTGAGGTTCACCCCCACCCCGATCATGGTGTAGGAGCGCTCTGCAGCCCGCACCGTCTCGGCGAGGATGCCGCACACCTTCCTTCCCGCGCAATACAGATCGTTCACCCATTTGATCTGGGCTCCGCAGTCGAGCGCCTTCGCAACCGCCACGCTCGCCGCCGTTGTCACGCGCACCGTGTCGGCGCCCATCCCGTCGGATCTGAATGCATAGGTCATGTATATCCCGGTGCCTGCCGGCGAGTAGAAGCTGCGCCCGCGCCGTCCCCTCCCGGCCGTCTGCCCGCGCGCGATGAACACGGCCCGCTCGCATGGATGCGCCGTCAGGTGCCGCCGCGCCTCGTCGTTGGTGGACGGGATGATGTCATACACGTACACCGCGAGATCATGTTCCAGATACCGGTGTATTGCGCCCGCATCGACCATGGCTCACGATCCTGATTCAAGCGCATCGAAGCCGATGCGGCTTTCGGCGTAGCGTATCGCCTGGAGAATCGCATGCCCGAAGGCAACCGCGTCGGAGGAACCGTGCGCCTTCACGACGGGCTTGGATATCCCCAGAAACGGCGAGCCGCCATATTCCGACGGATCGAAGCGCTTCATGCTCGCACGCATGCGCCTGCGCACAAGGGCATACGACAGCTTCGTCATAAGGTTTTCGGAATACACGTCTTTGAGCGCGGAGAGGATCAGCCGTCCGGTGCCTTCGGATGCCTTCAGGAACACGTTCCCGGTAAATCCATCGCACACGACCACGTCGCACGCGCCCGCCATGACTGCAGACGCTTCGACATTGCCGATGAAGTTGATGTCCTCACGCGCCCGCAGCCGGCCTCCGGCCTCGATCTGCAGGGCAGTTCCCTTGCCCTCCTCGGTGCCGTTGTTCAACATGCCGACCTCGGGATCGGATATCCCATGCATCTCCCTCATATAGGACGAGCCGATCTGGGCGAACTGCTCCAGATATTCTGCGGTAACCGTGACATTGGCACCGGCATCCAGCAGCAGGCACGGCTTGGCACCAGGCAAAAGCGTTCCTATCGCAGCGCGCTTGATGCCACGTGCCCGCTTCACCAGCAACGTCGCACCCGAGAACAAAGCGCCCGTATTGCCCGCGCTGACAAGGGCGTCGCCCTCCCCCTTCGCAAGCAGCCTCAACGCCACGACCATCGACGAACGCCGTTTGGTTTGGATGGCGGTCAGCGGGTCGTCTTCCATCGTGATGGCCTGCTCCGCATGCACGAGCTCGAATCGGCCGGCCTCGGCATCGGCGCGCCCGAGACACTGCGACACCGCTTCCCTATCGCCGACCAGCGTGAATGAGGCATCGGTTCTTGACGCTGCGTCGAGAGCGCCTTGCACGATCTCGCGGGGGGCATGGTCGCCGCCCATGGCATCTATGATCACGCGCATAGGGCACCTATCCCTGGCTGCGGAGCACGGTCTTTTGGATCTTGCCGCTGATCGTCTTGGGCATCTCGGCCACGAACTCGACCAAGCGGATCCACTTGTATTCCGCAAGCCGCTGGTTGCAGAAGTTCTTGATGTCCAACTCGAGCTCCAGCGAAGAGGCATATCCGGCGCCGAGCACGATAACGGCTTTTATCGCCTGGCCCCTGAGCGAATCCGGAACGCCGATGACGCTGCACTCCACAACGGCGGGGTGCTCCATCAGCACGTTCTCCACCTCATACGGCCCCACGCGGAACCCGCCCGTCTTGATGATGTCATCGAAGCGCCCATGGAACCAATAGCGGCCGCTTTCATCCCTGTAGGCCGCATCGCCCGTATGGTACACGCCGTCCCGCCACACATGGCGGTACTGCTCGTCGTTGTCGAGATATGCGGAGAACACGCCGAGCTGCCTGCCCGCCTTCTCCGGCACGATGACCACCTCGCCGATCTCGCCGACGCCGACCGCATGCCCGTCCTTCCCGCGGAGCTCGATATGGTAGAAGGGCGAGGGCGTCCCCATGGACCCCTCCACGGCATCGCAGCCTTTGAAGTTCGCCGTCAGAAGCGTCGTCTCGGTCTGGCCGTACCCCTCGCACAGCTGGAGCCCGGTACGCTCTGCGAACGTGCGGAACACCTCGGGCGCCAGCATCTCCCCCGCCGTCGTCGCGTGCTTGAGCGTGGGCATATCGGGAATGCCCTTGCGCACCAGATAGCGATACACGGTGGGAGGGGCGCAGAAGGAGGTCACGCCGTAGCGGTTGATGACGGTGGTGAGCTGCTTGGGCTCGAAATTGTCGAAATCGTATGCCATGACCGCGCTGCCGACCAGCCATTGCCCGTACATCTTACCCCAGGAGGCCTTCGCCCATCCCGTCTCCGCAACGGTGAAGTGCAGGCCGCCATCCTCCGCCTGCTGCCAATACTTTGCCGTGACGATATGCGCAAGCGGATAGCTGTGCTCGTGGATCACGCCTTTGGGATAGCCGGTGGTGCCGGAGGTGAAGTACAGCATCATCGGATCGGTTGCCAACGTCTGCACGCGCTCGAGATCGCCGGAGGCGGATTCCATGGCACGCGTCAGATTCTCGAAGCCGTCCGCATCCTGCTGGACGCACCAGAGCTTCGGCGCCATCCCGGCTTCTCCAAGCGCCGCGAGGATCTTCTCGGGCACCTCGTTTTGCGTGGTGCACACGATGGCCTTGGCGTTGGAGGCCTTGATGCGATACACGAAATCGCCGACCGTCAGCATATGGGTTGCCGGTATCATCACGGCACCCAGCTTATGCAGGGCAACGGCTGCAAACCAATACTCGTAGTGGCGTTTCAGCACCAGCATGACGCGGTCGCCGCGGCCGATCCCCGCGCTGCGGAACACGTTCGCCATCCGATTGCTGTGCATCTTGATGTCCGCAAACGAGAAGATATGCTCCTCGCCCTCGACATTGCACCAGACGAGGGCGCGTTTTTCCGGGGTCGCATCGGCGATGGCATCGACGACGTCGTAGCCGAAGTTGAAGGTGTCGGGATACTCAAGCGTTATCCTCTCCAGCCTGCCGTCCTCATCGACGATCTCGTTGCAATACTGTTTATATATGCTCATGCCTGCACCTTGATTACTGCGCTGACGCCCGCATTGCGGAACCTGTCATACCGGCTCTGCGCCAGGTCTATGTCGCGTGACAGCTCGTCGAGCTCTTCCGTCAAAAGACTGCGGATGCGGTCGTAGAACCCCGCTTTGCCGATGCCATGCTCGGACAGGATGCGCTCGACCACGCCGAGGTTTTTTGCATCCTCGGCCGTCAGCTTCAAGCTCGCCGCAGCCGTCTCCGCCTTTGCGGCATCCTTCCAGAGGATGCTCGCGCACCCTTCGGGGGAGATAACGGAGTACACGGCGTTCTGCAGCATCCAAACCCGGTCCGCAACGGCGAGCGCAAGGGCGCCGCCGCTGCCCCCCTCGCCGATGACGATGGAGATGATGGGCACGCAGAGCGTCGACATCTCGAGCAGGTTCTCTGCGATGGCCTGCCCTTGGCCGCGCTCCTCGGCACCTATCCCGCAGTACGCACCGGACGTATCGACGAAGCAGACGATCGGCCTGCCGAATTTCTCGGCCTGCTTCATCAGGCGCAGGGCCTTGCGGTACCCCTCCGGGTGCGGCATGCCGAAATTGCGATGCGTGCGCTCTTTGGCGGTATGGCCCTTCTCGATCGCGATCACGGTCACCGGGCGATCGTCCAGCCTTGCAATGCCGCCCACGATGGCAGGGTCGTCTGCATACCGGCGATCGCCATGGAATTCGATGAAGCCCTTGAAGATGCCCTTGATATAGTCGAGTCCCGTCGGCCGTTTGCTGTCGCGGGCAAGCTTTACGCGCTCGTACGCGGTTCCGCTCATGCAATCGCCCTCCCATCGTGCAATGCCAGCAGGTCGGTCAGGTAGCTTCTCTGCTTGGGACGCGCAACGATGCTGTCGATGAATCCGTGCTCGAGCACGAATTCCGATGTTTGGAATCCATCGGGAAGCGCCTTCTTCGTCGTCTGCTCGATGACCCGCGCACCCGCAAAGCCCACGGTTGCGCCGGGTTCTGCGAGGATGATATCCGCCTCCATAGCAAAGCTGGCGGTCACGCCTCCGGTCGTCGGATCGGTGAGGACCGCAATATAGAGCAGCCCCGCGTCGCTATGGCGCTTCACCGCTGCGCTTGTCTTCGCCATCTGCATCAGGGACAGCAGGCCCTCCTGCATGCGGGCGCCACCGGATACCGTGAAGCCGATAACGGGCAGGCGGTGCTGCACGGCATGCTCGAAGAGCGAGGTGATCTTCTCGCCGACGGCGCTGCCCATGCTGCCCATCATGAAGTAGGACTCCATGGCGAACAGGCAGCATGCATGCCCGCCGATTGCAGCGGTACCGCACACGACGGCCTCCTTCTCGCCGCTGACCACACGGACGGTTTCGATCTTGCCGTCATATCCGGGAAAGCCCAGCGGGTTGTCTGCATGCATATCGGCATACAGCTCGTGGAAGCTCTCCTTGTCGGCGATCATCTGGATGCGCTGGCGCGCCTTCATGCGGAAATGATGGCCGCAGGAGCAGACGAGGTCGTTCGCCCAAAGACGGCTTACCGGAAACTCCTTATGGCAGTTCGGGCACTTCTTCTCCGGCTCGCCGTCATCGCGCTGCACGGGTGCGGAGGTGCGCCCGCCCTCCTCCAATGCGTTCTTGGGCTTCAGAAAATTCAACAGTGCCATGTCATTACCCGTTTCCCATAAACGTCAGATCGTAGTTTCCGGACGTAAAGCGCTCGTCCTCAACGATCCGCAGCTGCTCCTCGATATTCGTCGGTATGCCGTCGATCTTGAGCTCGCACAGCGACGCCCTCATTTTGCGAAGCGCCTCTTCCCGTGTCTGGGCGTGGACGATCAGCTTGCCGAGCAGGGAGTCGTAATAAGGCGACACCGTCGTGCCCGCGACCAGATAGGTGTCGAACCGCACGGACGGGCCGCCCGGGACGTGGAGCATGTTCAGCGTTTTGCAGCTTCCCGCATTGATGCGGCACTCGATGGCAGAGCCCTTCATCTTGATATCCTTCTGCGTGAAGCTCAGCGGTATGCCTGCGGCGATGCGGATCTGCCATTTCACCAGATCGAAACCGGTGAGCATCTCCGTAACGCAATGCTCGACCTGCAGCCGCACGTTCATCTCCATAAACCAGAAGTTGCCGTCTTGATCGAGAAGGAACTCCAGCGTTCCCGCGCCGACATAGCCGATGCTCTTCACGGCATCCACCGCAAGCTCCATGATCTTCGCGCGCTGCTCGTCATCGACGGCGGGAGACGGCGTCTCCTCCAGCAGCTTCTGGTTCCTTCGCTGCAGCGAGCAATCGCGGTCTCCCAGGCACACCGCATTCCCGTGCTCATCGGCCAGGATCTGCAGCTCCACGTGTCGCGCGGGGAAGATGTACTTCTCAAGGTACACGCTGCCATCGCCGAACGCGCTCGCGGCCTCGCTCGTAGCCTGATGGTAGGCGTCGTCCAGCTCGCCCTCGTTCCGGATCAGGCGTATGCCGCGGCCGCCGCCGCCCGTGCAGGCTTTCAGCATGATGGGATACCCGATCCTGCGCGCCTCGCGCTTCGCCTCCCCCGCAGAAGATACCGCCTGCGTTCCCGGGATTACCGAGAGGCCCGTGTTGCGGACCAGCTCCTTGAGGCGCGCTTTATCGCCCAGGCGCTCCATGCTCTCGGGATCGGGGCCGATGAACACCAGCCCATTCTTGCGGCACGCGCGGGCAAAATGCGCGTTTTCTGAAAGGAATCCATAGCCGGGATGGATCGCCTGCGCCCCGGCCAGAATGGCGGTGCTGATGATCTGGCTCTCATTCAGATAGCTCTCGGAGGCCTCGTGACCTCCGATGCAGTAGCTTTGATCGGCGAGAGACACATGGAGGGCGCCTCTATCGGCCTCGGAGTACACCGCGACCGTGGCCACGCCCATCTCCTTGCAGGCCCGGATGATGCGGACGGCGATCTCGCCTCGGTTGGCGATCAAGATTTTCGAGAACATAGCCTACGCCTCCGTGATCGCGAAGGAGAACTCGGCCGATACGCAGAGCCGCCCGTCCACGGAGATGGTGCCCTCCGCAAAGTAGAAGGGGTGCTTTGCCCGCTTGATGCGGCACTGCGCCTCGACCGTATCGCCCGGTTTTACGGGAGAGCGGAACCTCACGTTGTTGAGCCCCGTATACACGGGCAGCTTTCCTTCGTCCAGCGCATCCTGCATCAGCATGCATGCGGACTGGGCCAGTATCTCGCAGAGGATGACGCCCGGGACGATGGGGTTGCCGGGGAAATGGCCCTGCAGGAAGAACTCGTTGCCGCGCACGGTGTAGTGCCCGATGGCGGTGCCGTCCTCCTGCCGCGCATCGTCGAGCAGCAGCATAGTGTCCCGGTGGGGCAGGATGCCCATCAATGCTTCTCTGTTCATATCATCACCGCTTCATGCGGAACAGCTCGGTGCCGTATTCCACGACCTGCCCGTTGGTAACGCAGATTTCCGAGATCACGCCATCTTCCTCGGCGGCGATCTCGTTCATCAGCTTCATAGCCTCTATGATGCACAGCGTTTGCCCCTTCGTCACGGTATCCCCGACGGCAACATACGGATCTGCATTTTCTGCGGGAGCCGCGTAGAACACGCCGACGATAGGCGACTTCACGCTGATATAGTCCGTCGGTTCAGGTGCCGTTTGCGCCTCGTCGGCAGATTCGGGAACGGCGTGCACGGCTTCCGCTGCCGGGACGGGCACGGAACGCTCCAGGCGGACCACGCCCGTTTCCTCCGTGATCTCGAGCCCGGTCAATCCGAGCTCCTTCATGAGCTCGGCATATTTGCGAATATCCGTCTCTTTCATCGCTTATACCCTTCTGAAGGCAAGGCAGGCGTTATGGCCCCCGAATCCCAGGGAGTTGGAGAGCGCCAAGGTGACATCCGCATGCGCCGCGGTGTTCGGAACGCAGTTCAGATCGCAGGCTTCGTCCTGCTCGTTCAGGTTGATCGTGGGCGGGATGATGCCCTCGTTCAGCGCGAACAGGCACGCCAGCGCTTCGACGGCGCCTGCGGCGCCCAGCATATGGCCGGTCATGGACTTGGTGGAGCTGACGTACGCCCTCTTCGCGGCATCTTCGCCCAGCGCCTTCTTGATGGCCGCCGTTTCGATGATGTCGTTCATGGGCGTGCCCGTGCCGTGTGCATTCACGTAGACGACGTCGTGCTCGGTATAGCCGGCTTCGCCCATGGCGTTCAGCATCGCCTGGGTGCCGCCGCGGGCGTCGGGGTGGGGTGCGGTGATGTGGTAGGCATCGCAGGTGGAGCCGTAGCCGCACACCTCGCCGTAGATCTTCGCCCCGCGGGCTTTCGCGTGCCCGTGATCCTCGAGCACGAGCGCCACCGCGCCCTCGCCCATCACGAATCCGTCCCTGCGCCTATCGAACGGAAGCGATGCCTCGTCGGGGCTGTCGGACAGGGAAAGCGCCTTCATGTTGGAAAACCCCGCAAGGGCCGAGGGAACGATGCCCGCCTCGGCGCCGCCGGTGATCACCGCGTCTGCGTACCCGTGGCGGACAAGACGCAGCGCCTCGCCGATTGCATCGGAGCCGGAGGCGCAGGCGGTGACCGCAGGCATGGCAGAGCCGCGGCAATCATGGCGGATCGCGATCATACCGGCCGCCATATTGGCGATCATCATGGGCACGAACAGCGGGGATACGCGCCGGGGGCCTTTCTCCATCAGCTTGGCATGCTCTGTTTCGAACGTGCCGACGCCGCCGATGCCCGAGCCGAATATCACGGCGAAGCGCTCGGGTTCGACAGCCCCTTCCACGCCGCTTTCGTCTACCGCCTGCTGCGCGGCAGCAACGGCGAACTGCGCATAGCGGTCGGTGCGGAGCACATCGTTGACCTCAAGATATTCCCTCGGGTCGAAGCCTTTGACCTCGGCGGCCAGCTTCGCCTTGAACTTCTCCGTATCGAACAGCGTGATGGGGGCAATGCCGTTCCTGCCGTTCTTCATGCCGTTCCACGTATCGGCGACCGTATTGCCCAAGGGGCTGATCGCGCCGATGCCGGTAACAACAACTCGCCTGTTCTCGCCCATAGCTCTTCTCCTTACATGGCGATGCCGCCGTCAACGCGGAGCACGTCGCCGGTTACATATGGTGCAGTTGCAAGATAGGCAACCGCATCCGCCACGTCCTGTGCCTCGCCCATCTTGCCGAGGGGGATCATGCTCAGAAGCGGATTGTCCGCCTGGCTGCCCGTCATGTCCGTCGCGATGAAGCCGGGGGCAACCGCATTGCAGCGGATGCCTTTGGGCGCGAGCTCCTTTGCCACGGATTTCGTGAGCCCGATGAGACCCGCCTTCGATGCGGAATAGTTGCATTGGCCCGCGTTGCCCATCATGCCCGAGACCGAGGTGATGTTGATGATGCAGCCTTCGCGCCCCCGGATGAACAGGCCCGACATATGGCGGATCATATTGAAGGCACCCTTCAGGTTGGTATCCACGACCGCATCGAAGTCTTCTTCTTTCATCATGGCGAGCAGGCCGTCGCGGGTGATGCCCGCGTTGTTGACGAGGATCTGAGCGGTGCCGAAGTCGGCCCTGATCTTTGCAACGGTATCCTTGACTGTCGCGAAATCCGCGACATCGCATCGATACGTCTTTGCCTCCACGCCGTGCTGCTGCCTGCACTGCTCGCACACATGCTCTGCGGCAGCTGCATTTCCCGCATAGATGACGGCAACATCGGCTCCCAGCGATGCAAGCTTGTACACGATCGCCTCGCCGATGCCGCGGGAGCCGCCGGTCACGACCGCTGTCTTTCCCTTTAGCATGCCTCAACCTCCGCAAGGTAGTCCGCAACGCTTGCGGCGCGCACGTCTGCGCTGATCTTCTTGACCATGTTTGCAAGCGTCGTGCCGGGGCCGATCTCGATGAAGGTATCCACCCCGTCCGCGATCATATGGCGGATGATGCGCTCCCATTGCACGGGATTGCAGATCTGGGCGGACAGCAGGCCCGCGACATCGTCCGCATACGGCTCGCCCGTCATATTGGAGTACAGGGGGATGGTGCGCTCCCGTATATCCGCAACCGCCAGCTCCTTGGCAAAAGCCTGCGCTGCCTCATCCATGAACGGAGAATGGAACGCGCCGCGCACCTTGAGGGGGATCGCCCTGCCGCCCGCTGCCTTCACATCGGCGGAGAAATCCGCCATCTGCGAGGAGAGGCCGGATACGGTGATCTGCCCGGGGCAGTTGAAGTTCACCGGGTACACATCGGAATAGGCGCTGCACAGCTCCTTCACCTGCTCGGATTCAAGCCGCACAACAGCGGCCATGGAGGTGTCGAACTTCTCGGCCTCACGCTGCATCAGCTCTCCGCGCGTGCAGACAAGGCGGAAGCCCGTCTCGCTGTCGAATGCCCCGCTGACCGTTGCAGCGACAACCTCGCCGAGAGAGAACCCGGCAACCGCATCGGGAACGATCCCCTTCTCAAGCAGCACGCGCGCAGCGGCAAGCTCCATAGCGAACAGGCAGGGCTGCGTGTTCCCGGTTTCCTTGAGCTCGTCCTCCGTGCCGTCGAAGCATTGCACCGACGTGCCCGGGCGGATCGTGTCGCACAGATCGAACGTTTCTCGTGCAACCGGATATGTTTCATACAGGTCTTTTCCCATGCCGGGATGCTGGTCGCCCTGGCCGGAAAAGATAAATGCTAGCTTACCCATTGCGATGCCCTCAAAAGAATAGGTTCCGCCTCTTCAACAACTTCCCTAACGATCTCCGCCGCAGGCTGCTCTTTTCTCACCATGGCGGCAATCTGGCCGGAGAGGAAGCAGCCCTTCGCGGTATCGCCTTCCTGAACAGCCAGCCTGAGCGCGCCTGTTGCCAGCGCCTCCAGCTCGTCGTCGGGCATTCCGCCGTACTCCGCCTTGGAGTACTCGCGTGCGAACTGCGTTCTGAGGCTTCGGACGGGATGGCCCAGACGCTTGCCCGTCACCATGGTGCACAGGTCGGTGGCCTTGAGGATCTTCTCCTTGTACACAGGGTGGATCGTGCACTCGCGCGCGCTGAGGAAGCGGGTCCCCATCTGCACGCCCTGGGCGCCGAGCATGAACGCCGCCGCGACGCCTCTTCCGTCGGCGATGCCGCCCGCCGCAATAACGGGCAGGGTGGTCGCGTCACAGATCTGCGGAACAAGGACCATGGTGGTGAGCTCGCCCACATGGCCGCCGCTCTCGCCGCCTTCGGCAATGAGGGCGGACGCGCCGAGCCTGGTCATGAGCTTTGCCAAGGCAACGGAGGCGACAACGGGGATCACCTTGATGCCCGCAGCCAGCCATTTCTTGATGTGCTTGGACGGGTTGCCCGCACCTGTGGTTACGACCTCGACGCGCTCTTCCACGACAACGTCCGCGACCTCATCCGCAAACGGGCTCAGCAGCATGATGTTGACGCCGATGGGCTTATCGGTGATGCCCTTGGCAATCTGGATCTGCTGCCTGACATAATCGCCGGGGGCGTTTCCCGCCGCAATAATGCCGAGGCCGCCGCCGTTTGAAACGGCCGCGGCCAGGTTGCCGTCAGCGATCCAGGCCATACCGCCTTGAAACACCGGGTACTCGATGCCCGCTATTTCGCAAATTGCCGACTTGATCACAGGCGCTAACCCTTCTTGCTCTGAATGAACTTGTCCAGATCGTCGACAGTCTCCACCTTCTGGTCCAGCTCGATCTCGATGCCGATCTCGTCCTCCAGGTTCATGAGGAGCTCTACGGTGTCGAGGGAGTCGATGCCGAGTTCGGAGAACGTGCTCTCCGGCTTGACGGCGGAAACATCGCAGCCCGTGCGCTCAGAAACGGTTTTTGCAATAGCGTCAAAATACATAACGATTTCCTCCAAAATGGTTTTCCAGAGCAGCTTTCTGCCACCTGCTGTTATCTGTTATACTGGCCTGCCGTTCCATCGAAGAAACCATGGCGTTCCAAAACCGTTCCCACGTTGTAGGCAATTTATGAAGTTGGCTGCTTCTTCAAGAAATGGGCTTGTTTGCTCAGCTGCGTCGTTGCTGAACGGGTGCTAAACCGTCCAGCCCCAAGTTCCCCTTGAAATTTGGAGTTATGCATGATTGTATTGACAGCGGTACGATGCGCGTACGGGGCTATCTGGGCATATTGGACGTGATTGGCATAGGGGCTTCCGCCACACCGTGCATAACTCCAAATTTCAAGGGGAACTGAGTGGGTGCGCTCGTCATTCAGGCGATACTGGTTGAATCCCGTATCATTCTGTCACGATAGAAAGCCCGGGCCGGGCCACCCGCCTTCGCCCTCCGCATCTCCCCTGCCGCCGCTGAGGTTATAGGCCTCGTAGCCTAGATCGGAGAAGGCCCCGGAAAGATACTGGAGTACGGGTTGCGACAGGAGGGCCTGCATGGGCGGATGAAGCACGCAGCGGAACCGTGTCCTTTACAGAACACGGTTCCGCTGCTCAATGCGCCCAAACATAAAGAGTTCGGCGCTACACCTTGTTCAAAAGGATCGCAACAAGGCCAAGGATGATGAGCATGCTTCCGCCGGCAACATATGCGATCCTGCTTCCCTTTGAGAGCTCTAAGGACACGGGCCCGCCAGGCACACCTTGAGCCGCAACCAGCAAGCCAACGAGCATCAACAATATCGTCCTGACTTTCGGCCACAGATCCGCAAGATCCAAAATAAGCGTGCACAACAGGAGGATGGCAATCATCACCCGTACAGTGCGCGTACGTTCCTCGCGATCCATATCCCCTCCCATCGTGCTCGGCGTATGCTCAGATTGTATCGTTACACTCAGGCGAAATATAGACCTACAGTGATAGATAGCCCATGCTGCATCCGCTGCACAGAATATCGTTCTTTCCAGTCAAACGGCAGACGAGCGGACATTGCTCGCTCTCAAGGATGGGGGCACGCCAACTATGAGCGCAGTCCCAATGGAGCGATACATGTCTTGGGGTTCTTCCCTGCAATCAGTAGACTTCTATGCCGGTGATCTTGCGTCGGGCATGATAGGGTACTCTTCGCAATACGGTTGTCATCACCGTCACTTTCAGCCCATGGTGTTTGTCGTCGGGAATTACCCCTCCGACTAGGCTAAGAGCTGCCGAGATAATTGAAAAAACAGCTGCATCGGCGCTGCCAGCTCCGCTGAGCGCCAATATGCCTGCAAGAATCGCCGATGCATCCTTTGCCGTTCCAACGGCAGCCTTGATACTGCTCCATGAATATCAAGAGGTGGTGTATGTCGTTTGAAGCGCTTGGGTATCCGTGCCAACATTGGTGCTTGCGATATCGACAAATACCGTCTCACCGGTATAGCTTGAATATAGCCGCCCGGAAGCTTTGTAATACACGATTCTGTTTGTTTCGCCGGTCTGATGGTCCAGCACAGTAACAACCCGAAATAAATCATCCTCAACCATTGTGATGGTTGAGACACCGCCATCCTCGTTGGCAACATCAATGCTTACGGTTTCGAGCTCGGGTGCCCCAGCGGCCC
>JAWRJQ010000012.1:0-12030 GCA_040307385.1 Atopobiaceae bacterium | reverse complement strand
CTCTGGACCAACATCCCGCGCGAGCAGTTCCAGCGCCTCGGCGTGGCATACGGGCAGCGCGTCGAGGTCACCATCGAGGACGGCACGCGCACGCTCTACAGGAACTTCCTCACCTATGCGCGCAGCTTCGCCGACGTGTTCGTGGGCGAGCCGCTCGTATATTCCAACAGCCTCAACTGCATGGCGGTGGCGATCAACCAGGGCAGCTTTGCCAAGGCCTATGGCATCGGCACGGGCACCAACTGGAAGATCTCCCTCCGCAAGGCGCCGAAGCTGGTGTACGAATAAGGAATCGCGCGAGCCGGGGCGCGGCTCGGGGTAAGAAAGTCTTTTTTGGCGTTTTCCGATTTTGATAGTCTGACTATCATTTTTGGAAAACGCCCATATTGAATCGCCGCCGTGCGGCAGGCGGGCGAACGCAGGCGCGCAGATGCGCATGGCAAGGTCAGGGGGACTCTCGTGGCGGCAACCGATAAACCCATCCTCGTGTTCCAGACCGATTTCACCTATGCCGAGGGAGCCGTGAGCTCCATGTACGGCGTGGTGAAATGCGTCGATCGCGAGCTGGAGATCTTCGACGGAACGCACTATATCCCGCGCTATGACGTCTGGAGCGCGAGCTACCGCCTGTACCAGAGCCTTCCCTTCTGGCCCGAGGGAACCATCTACGTGAGCGTGGTCGATCCGGGCGTGGGCACTCCGCGCCGCGCCTGCATCGCCAAGACCGCGAGCGGCCACTATGTGGCGACTCCCGACAACGGTGCGCTCACGCATCTTGCGCGCCACGTAGGCATCGTCGAGGTGCGCGAGATCGACGAGACGGTCAACCGCAATCCCAACACGCGCGGAACGAGCGTGTTCCATGGACGCGATCTCTTCGGGTACTGCGCCGCGCGGCTGGCGAGCGGCATCATCTCCTACGAGCAGGTGGGTTCCTCATATCCCGTGAGCGAGATCGTGCGCCTGCCCATGCCGGAGCCCGCGCTGCGCGATGGCGCGCTCACGGGCATCGTCGACATCATCGACCCCAATTTCGGCAACGCATGGACCAACATCCCGCGTGCTCTGTTCGAGCAGGCGGGCATCGCGTACGGCGACATGCTGCAGCTATCCGTGCGCCATGGAGATGAACCGGTGCTCGCGTGCAGGCTGCCGCTTGTGCGCACCTTCGGCGAGGTCGAGAAGGGCCATCTGCTCGCCTACACCAACGAGCTCATGAACGTCTCGTTCACCATGAATCAGGAGAGCATCGTCGAGCGCTACGGCATCGGTTTCGGCGGCGACTGGCACGTCGCATTCGCAAAAGCCTGACCGAGGGGCTATCCCTCCAGCGCCGCCCCCTTCGCCAGATCGGCGATGGTGATCGAGCCGAGACAGGAAAGCTCCGCCTGGTACAGGCCCTGCCACATCGACTTCGGCGGGCACGGCACCACGTTGGGAGGCATCATCGTGGATGCGGGCACGTTCGATTGGAAGGCGAGCGGCAGGTACGCGCCCATAGCCGACGCCAATCCGAGCTACCATGGCGTCTCGTTCGCCGATGCGGCCGGCCCTGCCGCCTTCACGACCTGCATCCGTGCGGTCCTGCTGTGCGACACAGGCGCCTGCATCTCCCCATTCAACGCGTTTCTGCTGTTCCAGGGCATCGAGACGCTGTCGCTGCGCCTTGACCGCCATGCCGAGAACACCGCCAAGGTCGTGGAGTATCTCGCCTGCCACCCGCAGGTGGAGAGCGTGAGCCACCCCAGCCTCCCCGGTCATCCCGACCACGAGCTGTACGAGCGCTACTTCCCGCACGGTGGGGCGTCGATCTTCACCTTCGACATCAAGGGCGGGCAACGCGAGGCCTGGGCGTTCATCGACGCGCTCGAGATCTTCAGCCTGCTGGCGAACGTGGCGGACGCGAAGAGCCTGGCCATCCACCCCGCAACCACCACGCATTCGCAGCTCACCGAGGCGGAGCTTCTCGATCAGGGGATTCGCCCCAACACCATCCGGCTCTCCATCGGCTGCGAGCACATCGACGACATCATCGCCGACCTGGAGCGCGGGTTCGAAGCCGCAGCGTCGGCGTAGCCTCTGCGCCCACCCCCCCCTGGTACCGAATCGGCCTATTCCAGCGATCTGATCCCCCAAACAGCCTTCGTCCAAGGAGCAGGGCGATTTGGGGGATCAAACCGTTGGAATAGGCCGATTCGGTACCAGGGGGGTGCTCTCGTGCGCAAGCGCGTCCGCCAAACGCTATGCCAGCACTCCTCCAGACAGGGTTATCATCGCATCGCAGCGCTCGGCAATCTTCAGGTCGTGCGTCACGACCACGACCGTCTTGCCATACTCGTCGCGCATGGAGAGGATCTTGTCGAAGACGGCGTGGGCGAGCGCCTGGTCGAGAGAGCCGGTGGGCTCGTCGGCCAAGACGAGGTTTCCCGGCTTCAAGATGCTCCGGGCAATCGCCACGCGCTGCTGTTCGCCGCCGGAAAGAACGTTGACGACCGTATCCTCGCTGTGGGCAAGGCCCACGTCCTCCAAGACGCGGCTGATCATCTTGCGGCGCTCATCGGGCCTCATGCGCGTGTAGTGCAGGGCGATGAGAAGGTTCTTCAAGACGGTTTGGTTGCTCACGAGGGCGTTGGATTGGAAGAGGTAGTTTATCGTGTTTCGACGCATGCGCGTGGCAGCTCGGGAGTTGATGGCGGGTATGGACCGTCCATCGATGCGCAGCCTGCCTGCGGTGGGCGCCTCAAGAAGCCCCATGATGTTGAGCAGGGTCGACTTCCCTGATCCGGAAGCGCCGACGACGGCGGTGACGGAGCGCTCGGGAAGGCTCAAATCAAGGCCGTCGAGCACAACGCGGTTGCCGTAGGCCTTCCTCAATCCCTCGATTTCAACCAGGGGATTCATCCACATCACTCCTTCAGCATAAGGTTGAGCTGGCGCGCGCTCGTCGAGCGCGCATAGGCGAGCAGGGCAGCGATCTGCATGATGAACAGCAGGGCGATATAGATGAGCCCTAGATTCGAGCGCAGAGCCAGCATGACCGCCGTCCCCGCAAGGCAGACAACGGCAACGATCGCAAAGGGGAGCCGGTACATCGCCAGGGACGAGTAGCCCATGAGGCGCTTCACACCCACGGCCTCCTGATAGGAGAACTGGTATGCACTCATCAGCCCGAGAGCCAGCACGAGCAGCAGCGCCCCCATGATGAGCGCGACGATGCCGAACATCTGCAGCGTCTGCCAGAGCTGCTTCTGCATTCCCGCTACGAAGACGTCCACCGTGTAGAACGTAGGTTCGTTGTCGGCGAGGTTGAAGCTCGAAAGATAGCTTGGGGAAAGGTATGCCTCGGCCGCCTGCTGATCGAGCTTCACGTAGCTGTTGGAGAGGCCGGAAGCCCAGAGGCTCTCGCTTTCGACGAAGGTCATGTTCTCGGGCGTGCAGACCAAGATGACCGAGTCGGCAGAGGATTGCTCCCTGCTCGTATCGACTTCCCAGTTGAAGAGCGCGGTGTCCGGGTCGTACTCGGCAAAGCTTATGACGCCATTCTGGTAGAAGAGCGTCTGTATAGTCCCCTCTCCAAAGGGGCGGAGGGAATCGGTGCCGGTTAGAAAGGCCCTCATCTCATCGGCGAGCTGCACATCCATGGTGGAGGGAATCAGGTAGATGCGCTCGCCCGCATGCGCCCTCGCCTCGAGCCCTCCATCAAGCTCGAAGCCCTGGCTGCGCAGATAGCTCGGGGAGGCAACGTAGTAGCGGAACGGACGGGATGGCACGACGGGAAGATAGCCGCTCTCCCGCATGATGTCGAGCGCTTCCTGCGTGTAGTAGGTCGAATTCACCAGATACACGCCGCTGGCATCGTCGATGGAATCGTACCAGCGGTAGAAGCTCTCCGCTATAGCCTTCGACTGCCCGGTTATGCTGCTTGCGTCGTCGCCGACGGAGATATCGCTAAGGATACGCAGGTCGGAGACCTCGTCCCACTGCCTAAGGATTGCGGCATTCTGCTGTATCTCGAACATGGGCCCGTCCAACGCATAGCCGCAGACGGCAGCGAAGGCGACGGAAGCGCAGTAGAAAACCGCGAGCACGCCCAGATAGGCACCCCGGGGCACGCGGTTCCTGATGGCATCCACAGGGCGCATGCGGAATACGATCGCTGCAGCTGCGGCTGCGACGAGGAGCACGCAGAGCACCGTCGCCAGACCGGATGCGCACATGAAGCGATAGTACTCCCAGGAGCGCATGCCCAAAGATGAGGCGTACGCGCCAACCGCGCACGCCAGCGGAAGGGAGGCGAAGGCGGCGAGCACCCAGTTGATTCCCGTCTTGAACGCGAATTCCGTCCTCGTCCAGCCGCACATAAGATGGATTCCGAGACTCCGCGCGTCATAGAAATCGGACACGATGAACAGCGCGAACAAAAGGATTACCGAGGCGACGAGCACTGCCTGCAGGATCAGGGTAAGGAGGGGCTCCTGCATAAGCTGACCGGAAAGCGGCGCAAGCATCCGTTCTGCGCTCGTCCCCGAAGCCTGGGAGAGCATTTCCGCAAGCTCTGCAGCCTGCGCATCGGTGAGGCCCGTTACGCGGTAGATGCCGTTCACCGTGCCGCTCTGCTCGACGAGCGCCTCCAACTTCATAACCACAAGCTTCTGGCCGAAGACGAAGGAGGGAAGCTCATCGAGCATGTCTGCGGCCGAGATATCCAGCCCAAGCGTCGCGCTCTGCGATTCGGCAGACATCAGCTTGGTCAGGGAGGCGCCGTCGATGATCACCTGCCCCATGAGCGATAGCCGCAGATCCGCGTTATCCGGATCGGCGACGCCTGCAACGCCCATGCGTATTCCATTGCTCTCGCCGTTGGGCAGAAGGGCATAGTCGGAGCGCACTACAAGAGAGCCGTTGGAATAGGCGTAGCCGAGCAGGACATCAAGGGTCTCCCGCTGCCGGTCCTCGGGGATATTGTGCAGCGTCAGGGAATGTGCCTGCTCGGGGTACTGCTCGGCTTGGTTGATATAGGAATCGGCGCAGGTGGCGGCAGCGAAGAATGCCAGCAGGAACGAGATCAGGATGATGAGCGCTGTTTTGACAACGGTAATGAGCTTGGCCATGGGTCACGGGCCTTTCAGCCAGTTCAGTTGAGCAGCGTCTGGACGATCATGGTGAAAAGCAACATCTACCTGCAATCCCAGTACGCTGTGGCCTGGCCAGTGCCGACAAACTGGGTTGCCGACGCAGGAACGCCGGGTGCCTTCCAGCCCGACCACGTCGCGTTTGCTGTAGCGCTGTGGTAGAATCTGTGCGTTTGAACCTCGGAGAAGCTCCACAGTTCCCACCTGCGACCATAATCCCATGAAATGGCATAACCCTGATAATAGACGGTATCCGCATTGGCTACCGCCGGGACGGTGATGAACAGGGCCAGCCCCATCATGCACGCAAGAGCGAACTTCTTGATCCAATCTATGCTTGCTACCTCCTTCGTACAGCGCGAGAACATCGTATAGAGAAGCGACCCATAGCCTAAGCTCAGAGACTTCCGCCCGCTCTGGTAGTCTCGACTGATAATTATAAAATTACTTATTTAAATAATGTTTAAGGAAGCAAACTATTCCGTGAACGAGCAAAATGCTCCTTGAACGGTATAAGCCCCTCATATCAGGCCAAGGGCGAAGGCTGTTTGGGGGCTCAAACCGTTGGAATAGGCCGATCTGGTACCAGGGGGTGGTCGGTAACGCTTCTTCAGAAACGTTAAGGACTGCAACCTAGGGGAGTTAAGGAACTCCCCATAGGCTTATAGACATCGGATGCAATACGGTAGCCGACATGTTGTGGAAAGGACGCTACGATCATGGAGAAGAACATGAACGCTATGCACGGCGGGATTGGCAAGAAAGTCGTTACAGCAGCACTTGCACTGGGCCTGGGCCTCGTTCCCCTGACGGGTTGCGTTGGCGAGAAAAAGAACAGCAACACCGCATCGACGCAGCAAACACAGACCCAGACCGACAGCACGAACAGCACCGGCAAGAAGATGAACAGTACCTCGAACAACAGCAGAAAGAAGACCGACAGCACGAAGACCAACAGTACCAAGAACAACAACAGCAAGAAGACGAACAGCAAAAAGACCGACAGCAAGAAGACGACGGAAACCAAGACCGATAGCAAGAAGACCGACAGCACCAAGACCGGCAAGTCCAACTAGGTTTCCGCCCGATGAAACCGCCCGACCCTCATCGGATCCGTCGCTCAGCTAGAATGTGATGCAGCACATGCTCGACGGCACGCGAAAGGGAAGGGTTGGAACCGGCAGGCAGCACTACGATTCTCTCTCCTTCCTTCCTGTTGCGAGGCGCCTTCCATGCCGATACATGGAGGGCGTCTTGCGGCCCTGTTCGAGAGGAAAGGCCATACGTATGGAATCACAGACGATTTTGATCGTTGAGGACGAGTCGGAGATCCGCGAGGGAATCAGGATCCTCTTAAGCGGGGAGGGCTACACCATACTCGAGGCCGGCGACGGGCGGCAGGCTTTGGAGATGCTCTCGGATGCAATCGACTTGGTCATACTCGACATCATGATGCCGGGTATGAGCGGCCTCAGAGTATGCGAGGAGATCCGCAAGACCTCCGCCGTGCCCATCCTCTTCCTGACGGCGAAGGCCCAGGAATCCGATAAGCTCATAGGATTGACGGCGGGCGGGGACGACTATCTGACGAAACCATTCTCCTATGCAGAGCTGAGCGGCAGGGTGAAGGCGCTTTTGAGAAGATGGCGCATCTACCGCGGCAAGGATCAGCTCGGAGAGACGGAGCAGAGCGCCTATCTCGAGCTGGGCGACATCAAGATCGCACGAACCCATAACGAGGTCTGGGTCAAAGGCGGGGAGGCCAGCCTGACCGAAACCGAGTACCAGATCCTCCTGCTGCTCATGAAGAATCCGACGCGCGCATTCTCCGCCCGGACCATTTACGAGGCTGTTTGGAACGAGCCGTATACCTACATCTCAAACGGTACGGTTATGGTGCATATCCGAAACCTGCGTACGAAGATCGAGGAGGACCCTCACCAGCCGAGGTATATCCAGACCGCATGGGGGAAGGGCTATCGCTTCCGGCGGGGTGGGTTGCATGAATAGCCGTTCGGGACTGGGGCTGCGCTTCGTCCGGCTGCTGCTCCTCTCCGCCTCGATCGGCATCGCGCTGTTTGTCGCCCTCTACCATATCGGCGATGCGATGATCGACACGATAACCGGAAACGTGGACTACCAAGCAGAGCGCATTGCGGCACGGGTCGAGTCCCTCCAAGCGTATGTCGACAGCAACCAGATCGCAGCTACTGATACGGCTGCCTTGCTTGCGTGGTGCGAAGGCCAACCCGTGATATTGATGGAGGTATATCGTGATGGCAAGCTGATATTCAACTCATCGTATCTGGAATCGGATGAGCTGTACGGCAGGGACATAGACGCTACCCTCTATGATTGGTATGCCTACTACACGATAGACTTCGCCGATGGCGAGGCCGGTCTGCTCATCTTCAGCGATGAGGCCAGCCAGCTTAGAACGCAGGCGATCATAGTCGAGATAATCGCCGCCCTCGCGGCCTTCCTCGGCATCTTTATAAGAGGCGTCAGAAAGGTGGTCTCGTACATCTGCGATCTGAGCTCCGATGTCCAGGTGCTTGAAGGCGGGGACCTCGACCATGCCGTTACGGTACAGGGCGACGATGAGCTCGCAGCGCTTGCGCGCGGCCTAGACTCCATGCGCATCGCCTTTCTCGAGCAGCGAAATGCCGAGGCGCTTTCCCTGCAGGCGAACCAGTCCTTGATCACGGGCTTGTCCCACGATCTGCGGACTCCGCTCACCAAGCTCATGCTCTACACCGAGATCCTGCGCAGCGGCACGTATCGGGACGAAGATCAGCTGCGGGAGTATCTGTGCAGGATAGATGAGAAGGCGGGGCAGATAAAGCAGCTCGCGGATGACATCCTCCGCTTCTCGCTTGCTTCGGGCGAAGGGGCGGGGATGAAGCCCGAGCTCGTCGATCTGAGAGAGGCCTTTTTCGACATGCTCTCCGAGCTGGTCGACTATCTGTCCCAGAAAGGCTGCCGGCTTGATTGCGAGCTGGATTGGTCCGACGATCGGGTCTTCGTGTGCATGTCGTTCGCGAGAAGGCTGTTCGACAACCTTGCGTCCAATATCGACAAGTACGCCGATCGTTCGGAGCCGGTGCGCATAGAGCTGCGCCGTGAGGACAAGCGCATCGGGCTTACCTTTGAAAACGCGGTGGATGCCCGTCTCGACGGGCAAGAGGGTACGCAGGTGGGGCTCGCGAACGTCGAGTACATGATGAGCAGGATGGGCGGATCCTGCCAGGTGGAACACGTCGATGGCAGGTTCGCCGCAGTGCTCTGGTTCCGACGCGGGTTCGATGCGGGGGATGCCTAGGAGGACGAAGGCCCCTTCTCCGAATCGGGCATGGAGCTGCCGTCCATGATCTTCTCGAAGCGGAACATGCCATCGCGCTCGTCGGTTGTGGGCGTCCCGCTGTACCCTTCGGGCTCGTTGGGATCGGGATGGTGGCTGTTGAAGAACTCGACGATATGGAACCCCAGCTTATTCACATAGAAGTGGATGTTGCGCGTTTCGAAGTAGGGGGTCACGAGCTCCCAAACGCGTACCTCGGGATGCAGCTTCTCGACTGCCCTCCAGGCTGCTTGCCCGATACCCTTGCTATGGGCATGCGGCGAGACGAAAAGCAGCTCGAGCTCGCCCCTGCGCGCCTCTTGGTCGATGCGGATGACAAGCCCGCCGACCTTCTCGCCCCCAAGCAGGATGCGATAGGCCCTTGCATGCTCGCCGTCGATGGATGCCTCGATGGTTGCGCGGGAGATGATCTGCCCGTCTTCCTCGAAATGCCCGTCGCGCATGCCAAATTCCTCCGTTGCCCCGTAGAGGAACGCCTCCTGGTTGTCGGAGATGAACTGCTCGCGGTCCTCGCGTGCGAGCGGGGCGAGCATTACGTCGTGCTGTTCAGATCCCATGCCAGCTCCCCGGCAGATCGTATCGTCGTCCGTATCGTCACGTACCCCCTGGCATCAAAAGGCCCTATTCCAACGATTCGAGCCGCGAAGAGGCCGTCGTCCATAGACGAAGGCTGTTTGGGGGATCGAATCGTTGGAACAGGGCGATCTGGTACCAGGGGGATCCGCTCCCGGCGTATGCCTTGCGCCGCCTAGATGCCTGACTCGTTGAGGTAGCGCTCCTGTTCGGGGGTGAGCACGTCGATGCGCTTGCCCATGAAGGCGAGCTCCTTGCGCGCCACGTCGCGGTCAACCTCCTCGGGCACATCCATGAGCATCTCATCGAAGGTGCCCTGATGTTCCACAAGATATTTGGCCGAGAGCGCCTGGATGGCGAAGGACATGTCCATGATCTCGGCGGGGTGTCCGTCTCCGCAGGCGAGGTTGACGAGCCGGCCCTCGCCGAGCACGTAGATCCAGATGCCGTTGGGCAGCCTGTACCCCGTGATGTTGGCGCGCATCTCGCGCGTCTCCACCGCGAGCTCGCGCAGCCCCGCCATATCGACCTCGCAGTCGAAGTGGCCTGCGTTGCAGCAGACGGCTCCCTCGTGCATCCGCAGGAAGTCCTCCTCGTCGATGACCTTCTCGCAACCCGTGACCGTGACGAAGACGTCGCCGAGCGGCGCGGCCTCCGCCATGGGCATGACATCGAAGCCGTCCATGATAGCCTCGATGGCCTTGACCGGGTCGATCTCGGTGACGATGACCTTGGCACCGAGCCCCTTGGCGCGCATGGCCACGCCCTTGCCGCACCATCCGTAGCCGGCAACCACCACGGTCTTGCCGGCAACCACCAGATTGGTGGTGCGGTTGATGCCGTCCCACACGCTCTGCCCGGTGCCGTAGCGGTTGTCGAAGAAGTGCTTCATCATGGCGTTGTTCACGCGCACCATCGGGAAGCGCAGCTTGCCCTCGCGGTTGAGGGCCTCCAAGCGGATGATGCCCGTGGTGGTTTCCTCGCAGCCGCCGATGATGTTCTCGATGAGCTCGGGGAAGCGCGTGTGCACGCGATGCACGAGATCGCCGCCGTCGTCGATGATGATGTGGGGGCCGACCGCGAGGATCGCATCGATGCAGCGGTCGTAGTCCTGATCCGAGATGCCGTGCCAGGCGTGGACCTCGATGCCCTCCTCGACCAAGGCTGCCGCAACATCGTCCTGCGTGGAGAGCGGGTTGGATCCCGTGACGTACATCTCGGCGCCGCCCGCTGCCAGCACCTCGCACAGATAGGCCGTCTTGGCCTCAAGATGGATGGAGAGCGCGATCTTCTTTCCGGCGAACGGCCGGGTTGCGGCGAACTCGTCCTTCAGCATGGTGAGAAGCGGGCAGTTGCGCCTCACCCACTCGATCTTGCGCTGGCCGCTCTCAGCCAGATTGATGTCTTTGATCTCGCTTGCCATGGTGCCGTGCTCCCATCTTTCTTCCAAGGGCGATGGTGACAGTTTAGGACAAGATGCGCCTGCAGATGCGGGCAATCTCATGCCGCACGCGTTCCTCGTCGATGGCGAGCAGCGCGCGATCGCGCATCACGACGACGCCGTCGATGATGACGGTGGCGACCTCCGAGCCGTTTGCGGAGTAGGAGAGGGCCGCAACGGCGTCGTTGAGCGGCGTGAGGGATGGCGCATCGAGGTCGAGCAGGGCGAGGTCGGCCTTCTTGCCCACCTCGATCGATCCGCACGGCAGCCCGAGCGCCTGCGCCCCGTTGCGCGTCGCCATGCGCAGCGCCTCATGCGCCGAGATGCACTGCGGCGTATCGTGCGTGCCCTTGTGGATCAGCGTGACGAGCCCCATCTCGCGGAACATGTTCTGCGCGTTGTTGGAGGCCGCGCCGTCGGTGCCCAGGCACACGTTGACACCCGCCTCGATCAGCTCGGGCACGGGCGCGAAGCCGTTGCCGAGCTTCATGTTCGAGGCGGGGTTCGTCACCACGCTCACGCCCTTCTCGGCGAGAATCGCCCGGTCGGACCCCTCGACGCGAATGCAGTGCGCGGCGACGGTGGGCACCTCGAAGATGCCTGCCCGTGCGACGTACTCGACGGGCGTGCAGCCGTAGCGCTCGGCGATGCCGTCGGTCTCCGACTGGGCCTCGGCGATGTGGATGTGGACGCCCATGCCCTCCTCTCGCGCCACATCGGCGATCATGCGCAGGTAGTCGGGCCCGCAGGTGTAGGGCGCATGGGGTCCCAGCCGGAAGGTCAGGCGGCTGCACTCGGCGTTTTCGCGCCGCGCGGCGAGCGACTGGTCGAGGCGGAAGTCGCTGCGGTCGTACTCGTCGCCCTGGAGTCCGCGGGCGAGCACGGCGCGCATGCCGCTCTCGCGGGCAGCGCGGGCGATCTGGTCGACGAACATCGGCATGTCGTTGAAGCAGGTGGTGCCGCTTCGGATCATCTCGATCTGGGCCAGCAGCGACCCCCAGTACGCATCTTCGGGCTCGAGGCGGTCCTCGATGGGCATGACCGTGCCGAAGAGCCAGTCGGTGAACGGGAGGTCGTCGGCCGCGTTGCGCATCATGCTCATGTAGGTATGCGTGTGCGCGTTGACGAGGCCGGGAATGGCAAGGCGCCGCGTGGCGTCGATGGTCTCATCGGGGGAGAAGCCCTCGGGGGCAGCATCGATGCCTGCGATGTCGCCCCCCTCGATGTAGATGTCGTGCCGGCCGACGCGATGGCCGCCGCCGTCGGGGAGAACGGCGAGCGCGTCTTTGACGAGCAATCTCATGGAACCTCCTTCGTGCGTGCATCTCTCATGCCTATTCTGCCAAAACTTCCCCCGCTCGGGGATACTCCCCCGATGGAGCGTTTCCGCCCGTGGCACGGAAACGCCTTATTCCTGCGACTTGAGCCGCTCAAACGCCTTATTCCTTAGGACTAAGGCGTTCTGGTGCCAGAATCCGCAGGAATAAGCCGTTTTGGTGCCAGGCCCGGGGGGGGGGGGGGGG
>JAWRJQ010000011.1:0-6826 GCA_040307385.1 Atopobiaceae bacterium | reverse complement strand
GGGGGAGTATCCCCGAGCGGGGGAAGCCAGTTTCCAGAGGGTTAATCGCCGGGTCGTCGGCAGGGGACATGCAGGTCGCGTGCTATGATTCTCCATGGTTTCCCTGCTGCGGCGCAACCTGGGCGCGGCAGCGCCCACCCTGGAAGGAAGGAACCGTATCATGAAACTCACGCTTACCATGACCCGTCGTCAGATGCTCTCCTTGGGTGCCTCGGCGCTTGCCATCACCGGCCTTGCCGGCTGCGGCGGCGGAACGGAAGGCGGCGAATCCGAGGCCTCCGGCGATGTCAAGGACCTCACCTTCGAGCCCGGCAAGCTCACCGTCGCCACCGGCAATCCCGCATGGGAGCCCTGGGTCATGAACGACGCCCCCGAGTCGGGCGAGGGCTTCGAGGCGGCGCTCATCTACGCGCTCGCCGACCGGATGGGCTTTGCCGCCGAGGATGTCGTGTGGACCCGCACCGAGTTCGACGAGGCGTGCGCTCCCGGCCAGCATGACTGGGATCTCAACATCCAGCAGGTCTCCATCAACGACGACCGTGCCAACGCCGTCGACTTCTCGCCCGCGTACTTCGTCCCCACCCAGGCCATCATCGTGCGCAGCGACGGCGCGTATGCCAACGCCACCGCCTGCTCCGACCTCGCAGACGCCACCATCGCCGTGATGGTGGGCACCACCGCCGACGAGTTCGTCAAGGCCTCCATCACCGGCGGCTCCGATGCCGGCATCGAGTACTACAACAACAACTCGGATGCAGCCGCAGCCGTGACCAGCGGCCAGGCCGATGCCCTGGTCACCGACACCCCGCAGGCCGTCTACATGGCCGAGTCGGGTCAGGTGGAGAACGGCATCGTCGTGGGCCAGATCCCCGGCTCCACCGACGACGGCCTCGGCATCACGCTGGTCAAAGGCTCGCCGCTCACCCCGTTCGTGACCGATGCCATGAACGCCATCCTCGACGACGGCACCGTTCAGGGCCTCATCGACACGTGGCTCAAGGCCTACACGAGCGACATCCCCACGCTTTCCTAGCAGCGTGACCTGCGTGCCGGAGCGGGGCTCTTCGCTCCGCTTCCCCGCGCCCCAAACCCCGTCCGCAGAGGTGGTCCGAGTATGCCAGATGTTTCCGCACAGCACGTCAGCGCTGTCGAAGCAGAGCGCGAGCAGTATCGCCAAAAGGAACGGAGGCGCTCGGTTCTGACGAGCATCGCCTCATCGCTCGCGCTCGTCGTCCTCGTCATCGTCGTGCTCAGGCTCTCGCCGGGTTGGCCGCGCGTACAGGAGTCGTTCTTCTCGCCCGAGTATTTCGCCTTGGCATGGCCGCAGGTGCTCGAGGGCCTGTGGCTCAACATCCGCGTGCTCGGCGTGGCGCTCGTCGGCGTGGCCGTTCTGGGCACGGCGCTCGCCCTCGTGCGCATGACCAAATCGGCCGTGATGTTCCCCCTGCGCGTGATCGCCCGCTTCTACACCACGATCATGCGCGGCATCCCGATGATCGTCGTGCTCTACCTCATCGGCTTCGGCATCCCGGGCCTCGACCTGTTCGGCCGCATCGACAAGGCGGTGCTGGGCACGATCGCCGTGGTCATGTCGTACTCGGCCTACATCGCCGAGGTCCTGCGCGCCGGCTTCGAGGACGTGCACCCCTCGCAGCGGGCCTCCGCGCGCTCGCTGGGCCTCACCACCGGGCAGACCATGTGGCACGTCATTCTCCCGCAGGGCATCCGCAAGGTCGCGCCCGCGCTCATGAACGACTTCATCTCCATGCAGAAGGACGTGGGCCTCATCTCCACCCTCGGCGCCGTGGATGCGGTGCGCGCGGCGCAGATCCTCGTCGCCAAGACCTACAACTTCACGCCCTATGTGGTGGCCAGCCTGCTCTTCATCCTCATGAGCGTGCCGTTCATCCTGCTGAACGACTGGTATTCCGAGCGGCTGCGCAGGCGCGAGCAGACGGGAGGCATGGTGTGATGGCGCACGAGCCCGCCCTCGATACCGATGTGCGCTTCGGCGATAAGGTCCTGCGCCTCGACAACGTGGTCAAGCGCTTCGGCGCCAATACCGTGCTCGACCACATCTCCTTCGAGGTGCGTCAGCATGAGACGGTGGCGCTGCTCGGGCCGTCGGGCTCCGGCAAATCCACGATCATGAAGTGCATCAGCCTGCTCGAGCGGGTCGACGACGGCCAGATCTGGCTGGGCGACACCGACATCACCGACCCGCGCGAGAACCAAGACAGGATCCGCGCGCGCATCGGCGTGGTCTTCCAGCAATTCAATCTCTTCTCGCATATGACGGTCTTGAACAACGTCACGCTCGCCGCCCGCAAGGTGCACGGCTGGCCGCGCAAGAAGGCCGAGGAGAAGGCCATGGGCCTGCTCAAGCGCATCGGTATGGACCAGAAGGCGCGGGAGTACCCCGACCGCCTCTCGGGCGGACAGCAGCAGCGCGTGGCCATCTGCCGCGCGCTCATGATGGAGCCCGAGCTGCTCCTGCTCGACGAGATCACCTCGGCGCTCGACCCGCTGCTCGTGGGCGAGGTGCTCGAGATGGTGGGCGAGCTCAAGCGCCAGGGGACCACGATCCTCATGGCGACCCACGAGATGTCCTTCGCGCACGATGCGGCCGACCGCGTCATCGTGCTGCGCCGTGGTAAGATTGCGGAGAACGGCTCGCCCCAGGAGGTCATGGACCATCCTGACGATCCCGAGACCCGGCAGTTCTTCGCGGCGTACAACCGCGTGTAGCGTTATGCGAGGCTTTTCATGCGCTGGTTCAAGGAGCATCTCGACCCCAAGTATGTGAAGGTGTGCGCCTATGCAGGCGTGACTGCCCTGCTCGTGTTCGCCGCAGGCATGCTGATCTATAACTCCAGCTCGACGTTCGCCAGCACCTGGTCGCTGGTCCAGAAGATCCTGCAGCCCATCCTCTGGGGCGGGATCATCTGCTATATCCTGCTGCCCGTCGTGCGGTGGGTCGATGCGCGGCTTGCCTCCATCCACCTCATCGCCGACGACACGCGCCGGCTCTACGCGAGCGTCGCCATCACGCTCGCGGTGGTCGCCCTCGCGATCGTGGGGGTCGTCGCGCTTCTGCTGCTCGTGGTCACGCGCAGCCTCGAAGGCGTGAGCTTCGAGTCGCTGCAGGCCATCGTCGAATCTCTGGGCGGCGACATCGATGCGCTCATCGATCAGATCATGGCCCTTGCCGCCGAGGCGGGCCTCTCCCTGGGCGAGGACGCGACGAGCACCATCACCGGCGCCGTCTCGCGCGTCGCCGGCTACGCGACGACGACGGTGTTCTCGATCATCTTCGGCATCTACTTCCTGCTCGACGGCGAGAGCGTGTTCAAGTACTTCGCGCGCCTGTTCCGGGCGATGCTTGGCAGGCGCCGCAGCCCCGACTTCGCCCACGTCATGGAGGATGCCGACCATGCGTTCTCGGGCTACATTCGCGGGCAGTTCCTCGACGGCCTGCTCGTGGGCTCGATCACCACGATCGTCTTCGCCATCATCGACGTTCCGTACTGGCCGGTCATCGGCGTGCTCACGGGCATCGGCAACCTCATCCCCTATGTGGGCGGGCCGGTGGGCTTCGGCACCACGATCATCGTGTGCCTCGTGCAGGGAAGCTACGAGAAGCTCATCGCGGGTGTGGTGGCGCTCGCCGTCATCATGTTCATCGACGGCAACATCATCAACCCGCGCCTGGTCGCCAATGCGGTCGAGGTGCATCCGCTTCTCGTCGTGGCTGCCCTGATCGCAGGCAGTGCCCTCGGCGGCTTGGCGGGCATGCTCGTGGCCGTGCCTTCGGCGGCGTTCATCAAAGCGCAGGTGGATCGCTGGGTCGATGCCCGTGAGGCAATGTTGGGAGAAGACCTTTCCGGTCCTCCTGCAGAACCCCGGTAAGCCCGCCGCGCCGCATCAGCGGGAGAGCGTGCGGATCTGGTACAGGTCCTCGTCGACGAATCCGAGCATGCGGTAATAGGCGCGCGTGCCCACCGAGCTGATCACGCGTATGGCGTCGCAGCCCGCCTTCTCCGCCCAGGCGCAGGCCTCCTCCACGAGCGCGCGCCCGAGCCCCATGTGCTGGGCCGCACCCTCCTCGGCGTCGCCGATCCCCGCCACGCGTCCGTAGACATGGACCTCGCGGATCATGGCGATGCGCGCGCCCTGCGGGAGCGAGAGACGCAGGAACCCCGCGATGGATCCGTTATCGGTGACCCATTGGAGAAAGCGTTCCTCGCCGATCGAGGTGCTGTAGGGGACGTGTTCGAGGTGCAGCTTCGCGGCATCGACCTCATCGGTTGCGATCTCGCGTGCGCGGATCTCGCGCACCAGGGCCTGCCTGCGCGCGTCCACCAGCTGGCGCAGGTTGGTCTTCCTGTTGCCGGCGAGGATGTCGCCGGATGAGATGTCGCGGATCATGCGCGAGATGCGCACGTAGGAGGGTGTGGCCGCCACGTCGGCGGCTAAGACGTCGATGAGCTCGTCCTCGGTGTAGGGCGTCCAGGCGCCCCGGGCGTGCAGGCGCGTGAGCGCGGCGCTTTCCACGAGCACGCAGGGATAGAGCTTGATCTCATCGGGGAGGAAGCGCGGATCCTCCACGAGCATGCGGTACTCGCGCTTGTCGCTCTCGGGCGTGGCGCCGACGAGGTTCGCCATCATGTGCACGAGAATCTTGAAGCCGAAGCGGCGCAGGCATGCGAACGTCCCGGCGATCTGCTCCACGCTCGTCTTCCTGCCGCACGCATCGAGGATGCGCTGATCCAGGCTTTGGATGCCGATCTGCATCTTGGTGCAGCCCAAACGCCGCATAAAGGTTGCGCGCTCATCGTCCACGAGGTCGGGGCGCGTTTCCACGCACAGTCCCACCATGCGGCTGCGGGCGCTCTCGTTGGCGCGCTGGGCCGATTCGAGCTCTGCGAGCGAGGCGGTCTGGATGGTTCGGGCGCACTGCCAGGCGTCGGTCGCATAGAGCCGTGCGACGGCGTCGTTGTAGGTGCAGGTCCCCGCTGTGACGGCTTCCTGCAGAGCGCGGGTCTGCTCGCCCAGATCGCCCGGATCGCTGAGAAGCCCGCAGCTGCGGTAGAACGCCGTGCGCTCGGCCATGCGCCGCTCGGCTGCGGACGCGTCGTCGTTGAGTGCGCGGAAGAGCTCCGTGATGAACCAGACCTGATAGGCGCGGCTGTAGTCGCTCCACGTGCCGCCGAGCACGATGAGTTCGATCTTGTCGGTTACGTGGCCATTGGATTCGAGCAGGTTGAGGCGGGCGCGCACCTGCAGGTAGGGATCGAAGAAGGCGCGTTCCGCGCGCTGGCATGCCGGCTCGTTGGCGAGGTAGCTCTTGGGCATGCGCACGTCGTTGGGGCAATAGAGGCAGGCGCTCGAGCAGGGATGGGGCATGGTGACCACGGTGACGGTGGCCACGCCCGATGCCGTGCGGCGCGGTTTGAGGGTGAGGATGCGCTGGATCTGGCCGTCCTCCTCGGGTGTGAGGGACCAGCTGCGCCAGAGCGCGTCGTCGCGCTGCCGGGCCGTGCGATAGAAGGAGAGCAGCTCGAGCTTGCCCACATGGCGCGCCATGTCGCGCACCGCGCGGTTATGGCGGCGCAGGCGGGCGGCGAGCCAGTCCGCATCGGGGCGCCTGCCTGCGCGGAGCTCGGCGGCGATATCGTGGATGATGGTTTCCATGTAGGCTAGTATAGCGGTAGCTGCCCCGCCTTCGAGGAAGAGGCCCTGTGGATCAGGCAACTGCACAGCTCATGAGCGAGCTCACCGGCGCGTTCTATCGCATGGTGGGCGCGTCGTTCTCGGCCACGCGCGCTGCGGGCTGGCCGGGCTGGGAACGCGTGCTCGACCGGATCTCAGATCTGGGCGAGCGCCCGCGCGTGCTCGACCTCGCCTGCGGGAATCTGCGCTTCGAGCGGACGCTGTTCTCGTACGTCCCCCGAGCCGAGGTATGGGCGGTCGATTCCTGCGACGCGCTGGCCGCAGACGATGATCCGCGCATCCGCTATCGCCACCGCGACCTTGCCGCGCTGCTCATGCGGGAAGGTGCGACCGCTGCGGCGCTCGACGCACCCGTGTGCGATGCGGCGCTCTGCCTTGCATTCATGCATCACCTGCCGCTCTTCGAGCAGCGTGCGCGCTTGATGGAGACGCTCGTGGGCGCGGTGCGCGCGGGCGGGGTCGTGGCGGTGTCGTTCTGGCAGTTCGCGCACGATGCGCGCCTGCTGGCCAAGGCGCAGGCGGCAACCCAGGTTGCGCGGGAGCGCTTCGATCTCTCCGGCCTGGGTGCCGACGATTATCTGATGGGGTGGCAGGATGAGACGGATGCCTTCCGGTTCTGCCATCACTGCGCCGATGATGAGATCGATGCGCTGGCGGGTACCGTCGCCGCGCATGCCCGTGTCGTTGCGCGCTATGCGGCGGACGGCGCGTCGGGCAGGCTCAACCAGTACGTGATTCTCGAGAACAGGAGCTAGCCCCATGCGGGAGCATCCCCCACTGGGGGATGGGCGGCGCGCTTCTCGCCCGTGGCACCGAAACGCCTTATTCCTGCGACTCGATCCCCCAAAACGCCTTGTTCCTGAGGAATAGGGCCTTCTGGTGCCAAAATCAGCAGGAACAAGGCCGTCTGGTGCCATGCCCTCCTCGCGCCCCACGCGGGGAGTATCCCCCAGTGGGGGAGTATCCCCGAATGGTGGTGAATGGTGTACCGTAGAATCATCCTAACGACGAGGCGAGGAGGAACGATGTCC
Organism: Atopobiaceae bacterium; assembly: GCA_040307385.1. Classification (GTDB taxonomy): domain Bacteria; phylum Actinomycetota; class Coriobacteriia; order Coriobacteriales; family Atopobiaceae; genus RUG721. Next base: position 62 of record JAWRJQ010000011.1, on the reverse strand, counting down.
ACCGTACGCGAGATCGCGGATCAGATGAAGCTCGAGAACCCCATCTTGGCAGCGACGCCGGT
>JAWRJQ010000010.1:0-51983 GCA_040307385.1 Atopobiaceae bacterium | reverse complement strand
GAGCACCAGGCTACGAGACGGGCCCCGGCAACGGGGCCCGTTCCTGCCATCGGGCGCCGCCGCGGGATTCGAACCCGCCTGAGGGCGCGAGGCGAGCGCGCGAGCCTCGCGGGCCGAGCGGAGCAAGGCCATGCGGATCCGCGCACGCGGAGACGCGGAATCCCTCTGGGAGCACCAGGCTACGAGACGGGTCCCGGCAACGGGGCCCGTTCCTGCCATCGGGCGCCGCCGCGGGATTCGAACCCGCCTGAGGGCGCGAGAAGGCCATGGCACCAGGCGGGCTTATTCCTGCTGTTTCTGGCACCGGAAGGCCCTGTTCCTAAGGAATAAGCCGTTCTGGGGGTTCAAGGTGCAGGAATAAGGCGATTCCGTGCCACGGCGTGCGACGCCCCGGCGTCCATGGAACGCAGCATCCCGTCGACCGGCGGCGGTGAGAAAGCCGGCGCAGCTAGACCAGGTATTCCGCGATTTGGACGGCGTTGGTGGCTGCACCCTTGCGGATCTGATCCCCGCAGCACCAGAAGCTCAGCGCGTTCACGCCCTCGGGCGCTGAGATGTCCTTCCGGATACGGCCCACGTAGATGAGGTCCTGGTCGCTCGTATCGAGCGGCATCGGGTACGCAAGCGCGGAAGGATCGTCCACGACCTTCACGCCGGGTGCGGACGCAAGGATCGCGCGCGCCTCGTCGGGCGTGATGGGCCGCTCGAACTCGGCCGTGATGGACTCGGAATGCGAGCGCATGATCGGCACGCGCACGCAGGTGCAGTTGACGAGCAGGCCGCTCAGATGGCAGATCTTGCGCCCCTCGTTCTGGAACTTCATCTCCTCGGAGGTGTACGCGTCGGCGCCGAACCCTCCGATCTGCGGGATAAGGTTGCCAGCCAGCTGATACGCGAAGGGCGCAGTCTCCCCCACCTTCTCACCTGCTGCAACGCACGAAATCTCGCGCATGAGCTCGTCGAGGCCGGGCTTGCCGGCACCCGAAGCGGCCTGATAGGTGCTCGCGATAACGCGCTTGAGCCCTGCGGCCTGATGGAGCGGCCACAGGGGCACGAGACCGATGATGGTGGCGCAGTTGGGATTGGAGATGATGCCGCGATGGCGTGCGATATCTTCGGCGTTGATCTCGGGAATCACGAGCGGAACGTTTTCGTCGAGCCGGAATGCATGGCTGTTATCCACGCAAACGGCCCCGCGCTTGACGGCCTCGGGCAGCAGCTCCGCGGCCTGCTCGTCCCCCACGGCGGAGAGCACGATGTCGATGCCCGCGAACGCATCGGGGGTCGCCTCGCGGATGGCGATCTCCTCTCCGCGGAAAGTCACGGCTGCGCCTGCAGAGCGCCTGCTCGCGAGCAACACGAGCTGCTCGACGGGAAAGGCGCGTTCCTCGAGACATTCGAGCATCTGCCGGCCAACCACGCCGGTTGCTCCCAGAATTGCGACAACCTTGCCTGCCATATGCGTCCTCCCCTGCCCTCTAGGCGCGCGGAACCATCTCACTGGCCACGAAACGGTCGTAGATCATCCTGATGGCCTTCTCGAAATCGTCGTTGTCGACGCCGACGATGATGGAGATCTCCTGCGAGCTCTGCGTGATGAGGCGGATGTTGATGCCCGCCTCGCCGAGCACGCCGAAGACCTTGCCCGAAGTGCCGGATCGCTTGGACATGTTGCGTCCGACCACCGCCACCAGGGCGAGGTTGTCGAACACGGTGACGTTGTCGGGCCTGATCTCCTTGCGGACATCGGAGATGATCTGGTAGATGATGTCCTTGACGTCCGCGCCGTTCACCACCACGCCGAACGAATCGACGCCCGTGGGAACATGCTCGATCGAGATCCCGTAGCGCTCGAAGATGCTGAGCACCCTGCGCACGATGCCCACCTCGTTGGACATGTGCGCCTTCTGGATATGCACGGCGAGAAAATCGCGCTTGCCCGCGATGCCCGTGATGAGGTGCTCGTCCACGTCGGAATCGGCCGTCTCGCGGATGATGGTGCCCACGTCCTCGGGACGGTTGGTGTTCTTAATCTGGATGGGGATATTGGCCTCGCGCACGGGAAAGATCGCCTCCTCCTGCAGCACCGAGGCGCCCATGTAGGAAAGCTCGCGCATCTCATCGAAGGTGATGCGGCGGATGGAGCGCGGCTTGTCGATGATGTGCGGATCGGCCGAGAGGAACCCCGAGACGTCGGTCCAGTTCTCGTAGAGGCCCGCATCGAGGCACCGCGCGAGGATGGCGCCCGTGATGTCGCCGCCGCCGCGTTGGAAGAGCTTGATGGCACCGTCCACCGTGGCTCCGTAGAACCCGGGGAAGACGAAGGTGCCCTTGCGATGCACGACGTCTTTCAGGCGCACGGAGGTTCGCTCGAGATCGACGGTGCCGTTGTGATGGAACATCATCACATCGGCTGCATCGACGAAGGGAAGCCCCAGGTAATCGGCCATGAGGTGCGCAGTGAACCACTCGCCTCGGCTGACGATGTACTCGGGCGAGTGCTTGGCGATGTTCGCCGCGAAGATATCGAACCGCTCGGCCACGGGCCAGGTAAGCTCCAGCTCCTCGGCGATCTCGACGAAGCGGGCCTTGATGTCGGCCAGCAACGGCGAGCAATCCACGTGGTACTTCACATGCGCGTTGACGAGCAGGAGAAGGTCGGTGATCTTGTTGTCGGCCGAGCCGCGCTTGCCGACGGCCGAGACCACGATGAAGCGGCGGTCCGGATCGGCCTCCACGATCTCCTTGACGCGGCGGAACTGCTCTGCAGTCGCAACGCTCGAACCGCCGAATTTGCTGATCTTGATCATCGAGTTTCTCTCTCTTCTATGCCAACGCCACGATAAAGGCGCTCGGATCGCTTTCCAACACGCGTTCGTAGAGAGCGCGCGCCTCGACGGCCGTCATCCCGTGCAGAAGCCGCCTGTGCTCCCCCAGCGCCTCCCCCTGCATCGGCGCCGACGTTGTGCGCAGCACGTAGTCGGAGGCGAGCAGGACGGGCTCGAAGGTGCGCTCGCTCGAGAAGTCGTACGTGCGGCGCAGCCCGGAGGCGCAATCGAGGATGTCCTGCACGACGGCGTTGCCCGTGGGCATCATGCCGGCGCCCTGCCCGTAGAACTTGAGCTCGCCCACCGTGTCGCCGACGAGCGTGACCAGGTTGTTGTTCGCGGGCACGTGCGCCTCGAGCGACGACGACGCGAGCGCCACGGGCTCCACGGCCACCGCATACGCGCCATCGAGCGCCGTGCCGCGTCCGATGAGCTTGACCGTGCGTCCGCGCTCGGCGAAGAACTCCAGGTCGCCCTTGGTGAGGTTGCGGATGCCCGTCACGGGAAGGCTGCGCGTGCAGACGCAGCCGAAGCTCACCGACGCGGTGATGACGGTCTTGTTGGCCACGTCGATGCCGTCGATGTCGGCGGAGGGGTCGCGCTCGGCATAGCCCTTCTCCTGCGCATCGCGCAGCGCCTCGGCGAACTCGATGCCGCGCGTGCTCATGGCATCGATGATATAGTTGGTGGTGCCGTTCATGATGCCCATGAACGACGCGATGCGATCGATGCGGCGCGCCTTGGCTATGCCCGCGATCCAAGGTACGCCGCCGCCCACGGAAGCCTCTATGTAAAGCGAGGCGCCATGGGCGGATGAAAGCGCGGCAAGCTCGGGAAAGCTCGCCGCGACGACCGCCTTGTTGGAGGTCGCCACGTGCTTGCCCGCGGAAAGCGCGCGACTGATGAAGGTGTGGGCGGGCTCGATGCCGCCCATGCACTCCACGACCAGCTCGATCGAGGGATCGTCCACGATATCGTCGAAGTTGGATGTCATGCGCGGGTCCGTCAGGCGATCGGGCAGCTCGAGGATGCGCGTGACGCGGATCCCCTCGGTCTTATGCTCGACGATGTCGGCAACGCCCCTGCCGACGGTCCCGTATCCCAAGATGGCGATGTCCATGCCGATCCAATCTTTCATCTCTGTATCATCGTCCAGGTTCGTATCGCTAAGAAGCTATGATACTTACATCAGCTGCACGCGTCTCACGAGGATGTGAGGAAACCTTGGGTTTTTTGTATCACAGCACGCGCTCAGACGCGCATTCCGTAACAGGAAAGTTCGCAATCAGGACGGGCATCGCGCCCGACGGCGGCCTCTATGTGCGCGACGGCCTCGAAGGCGAGCGCCTCGATCTCACGCGCATCTGCAACAGTACCTTCCAGGAAACAAGCTTCGACGTGCTCGCGCGGTTTCTCACGGACTTCTCGCACGACGAGCTCGCCGCATGCGTCTCGGCCGCCTATGGCGCCAATTTCGACGATGGGCGCATCGCGCCCGTGCGTCCGCTCGGCTCCGATTATATGCTCGAGCTCTTCCACGGGCCCACGAGCGCCTTCAAGGACGTTGCGCTGCAGATGCTCCCCCACCTCATGCTCCGCTCCCGTGCGCACGAAGATGACAAGATCCTCGTGCTCACGGCGACCTCGGGCGACACGGGCAAGGCGGCGCTCGAGGGATTCGCCGGCATCGACGGCGTGGGCATCTGCGTCTTCTACCCTTATCGGAAGGTCTCCGATGTCCAGGAGCTCCAGATGGTCTGCCAGACGGGTTCCAACGTGGGCGTGTGCGCCGTGCGCGGCACCTTCGACGACTCCCAGACGGGCGTGAAGCGCATCTTCGGCGACGCCGCGCTCATCGATGCGCTCGCGCAGCGCAACGTTGCGCTCTCAAGCGCCAATTCCATCAACATCGGCCGTCTCGTGCCGCAGATCGCCTACTACATCGACGCCTATGCGCAGCTCGTGCGCGCAGGCGCCGTGACGCTCGGCGAGAAGGTGGATTTCTGCGTTCCCACCGGCAATTTCGGCAACGTGCTCGCCGGTTTCTATGCCGAGCTCATGGGCCTGCCCGTCGGCACGCTCATCGTGGCATCCAACACGAACAACGTGCTCACCGACTTCATCACCACCGGCACCTACGATCGCGGGCGCGCGTTCAACGCGACCATCTCCCCCTCCATGGACATCCTCGTGTCCTCCAACCTCGAGCGTCTGCTCTACCACCTCTCGGGCGGCGATTGCGACTACGTGGCGTCGCTCATGGCGGATCTCGCCGAGAAGGGCGCGTACACGGTGAGCGACGAGCTGAAGGAGCGCATCGGGAGCATCTTCGGCTGCGGCTATGCAACCGATGCCGAGACCTCGGCCGCCATTCGGAGCACCTACGAGAACACGGGCGTGCTGATCGACCCCCACACGGCCGTCGGCAAGCACGTGCTCGACGGCCTCGAGACAAGCGGACGTGCACGCGTGCTGGTCGCCACGGCGAGCCCCTACAAGTTCTCCGCCGATTGCCTGAAGGCGCTCGGCCACGATGCGGAAGATCTGAGCGGTTTCGAGGCCATGGATGCGCTCGAGCAGCTCACAGGCACCGCAGCGCCCCTGCAGCTCTCATCGCTGCGCAGCATGGAGCGCCTGCACGACGACGTGTGCGCTATCGAGCGCATGGGCGCCTTCGTCGAGAGCGTTGCCGCGAGGATCTTCGCATGACGCGGGCCGTGCGCGTCATCGTTCCCGCAACCACCGCCAACCTGGGCGTCGGCTTCGACGTGCTGGGCCTGGCGCTCAATCTCGATGCGGTCTACACGTTCGAGGAAGCCGACGAGCTCGCGATCACCGGCTGCGATGAGCGGCTTGCCGGTCCCGACAACCTCGTCTGGACGAGCTATCTCGCCGCCTGCGCCGAGATGGGCATCGACGCGCGGCCCCTGCACATCCGCGAGGAGTGCCCCATCCCCGCGTCGGGCGGCCTCGGCTCGAGCTCAACCTGCGTCGTGGCGGGCATCGCCGCCGCTCAGGCCCTTGCCGGGCGAACCTTCGACCGCCCGTTTTCGCTCTCGCTCGCCACGCGCATCGAGGGCCATCCCGACAACGTCGCCCCTGCGGTAATGGGCGGCCTCGTGAGCTCGTACGTGCAGGACGGCGCGACCTTCACCACGCGCTGGGTCATCGCGCCCAACCTGCGCTTCGTCTGCATGGCGCCGCCGTATCGCATCCTCACCTCGGATGCGCGCCGAGCGCTGCCCGCCATGGTGCCCATGAGCTCGGTCTCCTGGCAGGTCGGGCGCTGCCTCGCCATGGTGAGCGCCCTCGCCTCGGGAGAGGCGCGCCAGATCGCCGCATGCTGCCACGACCGCATCCACGAGCCCTATCGCGCCCCGCTCATCCCCGACTACGAGCATCTCCAAGCATGCGCGCTCGAAGCCGGCGCGGCGACCTTCCTCATCTCGGGGTCGGGCGCCGCCATGCTTGCGATATGCGATGGCGACGAGGTCGCCGCCTCGGTTGCGCATGCAGCGGAAGCCGCCATGCCGAGCCTGTGGATCAGCGTCCTGCGCGCCAACGAGCAGGGAACGCGCGTCTCGTTCGCCACCTGAACCGCCAACCGACACGAGAAGATGGAGCCCGATCATGAATATCTGCTGTTTGGACCTGGAAGGCGTGCTGGTACCCGAGATCTGGATCGCGCTCGCCGAAGAGAGCGGGATCGAGGGGCTCAGGCGCACCACGCGCGACGAACCCGACTACGGCAAGCTCATGGCATGGCGCATGGGCATCCTGCGCGAGCACGGCCTGGGAATCGCCGACATCCAGCGCGTCATCGCAACCATCGAGGTACTTCCCGGCGCCAAGGAGTTTCTCGACCGCCTGCGCGCCCAAACGCAGGTCATCATCATCTCCGACACCTTCGAGGAGTTCGCGCGGCCGCTCATGGCCAAGCTCGGCTGGCCCACGATCTTCTGCAACGCGCTCGAGATCGATGAGGACGGCATGATCGCGGGCGTGCATATGCGCTGCTCGAACTCGAAGCGGACCACCGTGCGCGGCCTGCATGCCATCGGGTTCGAAACCATCGCCGCCGGCGACTCGTACAACGACCTCGGTATGATCCGGGCGAGCAAGGCGGGATTCCTCTTCCGCACCACCGATGCCATCAAACAGGACAACCCCGATCTTGCAGCATACGAGACGTACGACGAGCTGCTCGCCGCCATCGAGGCGGCGCTCTGATCGGTTTGAGCGCAGGGCGCGCCGGAAGACCCGGCGGCAACCGCGCGGCGCTCAGCCGCCGAGGTAGGCCTTGCGGACGGCATCGTCCTTCAACAGCTCCGCGCCGGTTCCCGTTTTGACGATCTTGCCCGTTTCGAGCACATACGCGCGGTCCGCGATGGAGAGGGCCATGCTCGCGTTCTGCTCGACCAGCAGCACCGTGGTGCCGTTATCGTTGAGGTCCTTGATAATCGAGAAGATCTCCTCCACGAGGATGGGCGCCAAGCCCATGGACGGCTCGTCGAGCATGATGAGGTCGGGCCTGCCCATGAGGGCGCGCCCCATGGCGAGCATCTGTTGCTCGCCTCCCGAGAGGGTACCCGCCACCTGGTCGGCGCGCTCGCGCAGGCGCGGGAAGTGCCCGTACACCTCATCGATGGTCTCGTCGTTCTCGGCATCGGTGCGGGAGTAGCCGCCCATCTCGAGGTTCTCCTCCACCGTCATCTGGGTGAAGATGCGCCTGCCCTCGGGGCAGAGCGCGATGCCGCGCCGAACCATCTGGTGCGCGGGAACGCCGAGGATGCTCTCGTCCAAAAAGTCGATCGAACCCGTGCGTGCGGGGAGGATGCCCGCCACGGTGTTGAGCGTGGTGGATTTGCCCGCGCCGTTCGCGCCGATGAGGGTGACGATCTCGCCCTTCTCGACCTCGAAGGAGACGCCCTTCACGGCGTGGATGCTGCCGTAATAGACGCTCAAATCGGAGACCTTCAGCATTGCCATGGGCCGCTCCTATTCCTGCTTGCCGAGGTATGCCTCGATGACCTGCGGGTTCTCCTGAATCTGGTCGGGAGTGCCCTTGGCGATGATCCTGCCGAAATTGAGCACCGCGATGCCCTCGCACACGCCCATGACGAGATCCATGTCGTGCTCGATAAGCATGATGGCGATCTTGAAGTCGTCGCGGATCTTGCGGATGTTCTCCATGAGCTCGGCGGTCTCGGACGGGTTCATACCCGCGGCAGGCTCGTCGAGCAGCAGCAGCTTGGGGTTGGTTGCGAGCGCGCGCACGATCTCGAGCCTGCGCTGGGCGCCGTATGGCAGCGATCCGGCGATGTCGCCCGCGCTGTCGGCCATATTGAACACGTCGAGCAGCTCGAGCGCGCGGTCGTGGAGCTCCTTCTCGGAGAGCCAGTAGCGCGGAAGGCGGAAGATGGCGCTCCACATGCCGTATTTGACCTGGTTATGCAGGCCGATGCGCACGTTGTCCTCCACGGTGAGGGTATCGAAGAGGCGGATGTTCTGGAACGTGCGCGCGATGCCCGCCTGAGCAGCTTGATCGGTGGTCATGTTGGCGGTGTCCACGCCGTCGAGCAGAATGGTGCCGCGCGTGGGGGCGTACACCTTGGTGAGCAGGTTGAACACGGTGGTCTTACCCGCGCCGTTGGGGCCGATCAAGCCCGCGATCTCGGTCTTGCCCACCGTCAGGTTGAAATCCTCGACCGCATGCAAACCGCCGAAGTCGATGCCGAGATGACGGCACTCGAGCATGGTCTGACCCGCGTCGCGTTCCGGGATGATGTAGTCGGTGACCAGCGGCACCATCTTGGTGCGCTCCCGCTTGGGAGCCTTGTCCCGCTTTCCGGCGGCCGCGCTCTGGGCCTTGTAGGTTCCCTCGTTGCGCACGTTCTTAGCCATGTCCATCGCCTCCCTCCGATATTCCGACGGGCGTCGTGTCGGCTCTCCCCCGCCTCTTCTTCCGGAAGCGCCGCGTGAGGCCGCGCAGCTGCTCCATCAGGACGCGGTTGTTGGAGATGAGCATGACGCCGATGAGGACGACGGCGTAGATGAGCATGCGGTAGTCGCCGATGAAGCGCAGCTTCTCGGGCAGCACCGTGAGCACCGTCGCGGAGACGATGCCGCCTCGGATGTTGCCCATGCCGCCCAGCACCACGAACACGAGCACGAGGATCGAGGTGTTGAAGTCGAACTTCTTGGGCACGATGGCGTTGTAGTTCATGGCGTAGAGGGCGCCGGCCATGCCGGCGAGCGCCGCCGACACCACGAAGGCCATGAGGCGGTACTTGGTGGTGTTGATGCCCACCGATTCGGCTGCGATGCGGTTGTCGCGCACAGCCATGACGGCGCGGCCGCTGCGGCTGTTCACCAGATTGAGGACGACGGTGAGGGTGAACAGGATGAGGAGGAACCCGGCGGTGAACGATGAGATCATATCGATGCCCACGGCGCCTTGCGGGCCGTTGATCACCACCTTGCCGCCATCCATGCCGAGCGAGGCGGCATCGGTCATCGAGACGTGCAGGCCGCGGGCGTCGATGCCCACGTAGAGGTTGTTGAACAGGTTCTTGATGATCTCGCCGAAGGCCAATGTCACGATGGCGAGATAGTCGCCGCGCAGGCGCATGACCGGGATGCCGATGAGGACGCCCGCAACGCCGGCGCACACGCCCGCCACCGCAATGGCGGCGAGCATCCTGAGCGGGCCGGACGGGAGCGATCCCGCAAGGGCGGAGGAGACGATCGCGCCCGAGAACGCGCCCACGCTCATGAATCCCGCATGGCCGAGCGACAGCTCGCCCGAAAAGCCCACCACGAGGTTGAGCGAGATGGCCATGCACACGTACGCGCAGATGGGAACGAGCATGCCCTGTGTGGCGTTGGAGACGGCGCCTGCGGAGAGCAACGCCTGCATGACGATGAACGCCCCGACGACGATCGCATAGGTGACGATGTTCTTCCGGGTGTTCGATGAAAGCGATCGGATCTTCTCCACGGTGCTACACCTTCTCCGGAACGAGCTTGCCGAGCAAACCGGCTGGCCTGATGAGCAGGACGACGATGAGCACGCCGAAGACGATGGCGTCGGAGAGCTGCGTGGAGATGTAGGTCTTGGCCATGATCTCGATGATGCCGAGCAGCACGCCGCCGAGCGCGGCGCCCGGGATGGAGCCGATGCCGCCGAAGACGGCGGCGGTGAAGGCCTTGATGCCCGGCATCGCGCCCGTCGTGGGCGTGAGGGTGGGATACGCCGAGCACAGCAGCACGCCCGCGATGGCGGCAAGACCGCTGCCGATGGCGAAGACCATCGAGATCGTGCGGTCGACGTTGATGCCCATGAGCTGTGCCGCGCCCTTATCCTCCGAGCAGGCGCGCATGGCCTTGCCCATCTTGGTTCGGGAGGTGAACAGCGTGAGCGCCACCATGACGAGCACGGCCGCGAGCACCGTGACGATGGTGATCGCGTTGATGGAGAGCTGGCCGTTGAAGAGCTTGAGCGAGGGGAAGCTCACAACCGAGGGAAACGCCTTGGGGTCGGCTCCCCAGATGAGCAGCGCGGAGTTCTGCAGGAAGTAGCTCACGCCGATGGCGGTGATGAGCACGGCGAGCGACGGCGCCTGACGCAGCGGCTTATAGGCGAGCCCCTCCACCACGATGCCGAGTGCGGTGCAGCCCGCAGCGGCGAGGGCCACGCCCGCGATGGGCGGGAGACCGAGGTACTGCACGGTGCAGAAGCAGAGGTATCCGCCCACCATGATGACGTCGCCGTGAGCGAAGTTGAGCATCTTGGCAATACCGTAGACCATCGTGTAGCCGAGCGCGATGATGGCATACACGCTGCCCAGGCTGATGCCGTTGATCAGTGCCGTGAAAAAACTCACGCGTCCTCCTCTCGAAGAGGATCCGGTGCATATACGAACAGGGCAGCGGAGGCTGCCATGCAACAGCCTCCGCTGTGAAGAGCGCAGGGCTCGAACGCCGTGCTAGTCGAGCGGCTGGTAGACGCCATCGACGATGACCATGCCCTTGGGATCCTTCGAGACCTCGCCGGTGTCGGACCAGGTCATGACCTCGCCCACCGGGCAGGTGAGACCGGAGAACTCGAAATCGCCGGTGAAGGTGGCGATGAGCTGATCGCAGATGTCGGACGTCGCCATGTCGGGGGTGATGCCGGCCTGCTCGATGGCCTTGGCGACGGCATGCACGCAGTCGTAGGCATCGGCCGCGAACTGGATCGGATTGGTGTCGACGCCGGCAACCTCCTTGTAGGCCGCGTTGAAGGCCTGGGTGGCCTCGTCGGTGGCGGTGGCGACGAAGGGGGTGAGGAGCATGACGCCCTCGGCGAGGCTGGTGTCGAATCCCTCGACATCGAGAATGCCGTCCATGCCGTCCACGCCGAAGAACTTGGGCGCGAAGCCCATGTCGGACGCCTGCTTGAGGATGATCGAGGCGGGCGTGTAGTAGATCGGCAGGAACACGAGATCGGCCTCGGCATCTTTGGCCTTGTTGAGCTGTGCCGAAAAGTCGGTCTGGGAGTCTTCGGTGAAGGTGGTCACCGAGACGATCTGAAGGTTGCGCGCCGCAGCCTCGGCCTCGAACTTCTGGTAGATGCCGGTCGAGTAGGCGTCGGCGTTGTTGTAGATGATGGCGATCTTGGTGCCGAGGCCCTTCTCATCGATGTACTGGGCGGAGCGGGTACCCTGGTTGGGGTCGGTGAAGCACATCTGGAAGACGTTGTCCTTGCGCGGGCCGTCGGCACCGACGGCCTCGCCGCCGATCACGTTGACCGAAGACGCGGAGGGCGTGAGCTCGAAGACGCGATCGGTGTTGGTGAGCGCGGAGACGGCCACGCAGGGATTCGTCGTGGTGGTTCCCACGAGGATCTGCAGGCCCCAGTCCCGCAGCGCGTTGTAGGCGTTGACGGCCTTCTCCGGATCGTGCTCGTCGTCCTGCCAGTTGAGGACCATCTTGATCGACCCGGCGGCGTTCACCTCGTTCACGGCCACCTGCGCTCCGTACTTGGTCGCCAGCCCGTATAGGGCCGCGCCGCCGGTAACGGGGCCGATGCCGCCGATCTTGAAGGCGTCGGCAGCAGCCTCGGGGGCGGAGTCGTCGCCGGAGGAGCCGTTGCACGCAGCAAGCAGCGTCGAAGCACCGATAATGCCGCTCATCCTCAGGAAATTGCGTCGGGATAAACTGTTGGTCTTGTTCATGCTAGCTCCTCTCATCTGGTCTCGTAGCGTTTGAACAGGCAGCCCCTTGCGGGCAGCTGTAGAGCACTTTACCTAGCTGTGCGAGAGGAGAAGGCCCGTACAGGACAACATTATCCTGCCTGTAACAAAGCAAAGCCCCGCCGCCCCATTCGGGGATACTCCCCCAATGGGGGATACTCCCCGAGCGGGGCGCTGGCAGGGCATGGCACCAAAACGGCTTATTCCTGCGGATTCTGTCCTCAGAAGGCCCTATTCCTCAGGAATAAGGCGGTTTGGGGGATCAGAACGCAGGAATAGGGCGATTCCGTGCCATGGGCGAGAAGCGCACCATTCGGGCACCATTGGGGGATACTCCCCGAGCGGGGCGCGGGCAGGGCATGGAACCGCGTGGAAGAGCCGTTATGCCTGGGCGGCTACGGATGCGAAGTGCTTGCCCACATATGCGTTGGTGCCCGTCTTGGATGCAGACGCGCTCTCCCGAACCTTGAGGTTATGCGTGCCGCCCTCGATCACGCGCAGACGGCTGCTCGTGCTCATGCGGATGGAGGGCGACGAGCTGCGCGAGAACTCATCGGCGATGAGATGGTTGATGTAGCTCGCCGTATCGACCACTTCGGGGTGGCCCGCAGGGACTCGAAACGGGATGAACCCGGTGTCCTCGTCAAGGCTGCCGGACGCATCGATCGCCGCCGGAACGCCCTCCCTATCTGACAGCGTGCCGAGCGCATATGCGGGACTCGGGGCCTCGCCGAGCTGTTCGTCGAGCGCTTCGAGCGCGCTCGTCCACGTATCCGATCTATCCAGATCGTCGGAGGTGCGCATCTCGGGATACAGGCCCTCGTCGATCTGTGCGACGCGGTGCGTGATGGCCTGCGGAGTAAGGCGGTTCTTATCGTGGAGAAACGCATCGATGGGGCGCTCGTCGGCGAAGCCCGAGTCGGAGATGATGGGTTTATCGCCCACGCCGAGCGTCCACCATGCGGTTCCCACGTCGCCGACGCTGCCGTCGGCGCGCTGGATCACGGGAACGCCTTCCATCATGCTGGCGCCGAAGCGCTCGAGGATGACGGACTTGAGGTGCTTCGGCGCAGAGGGGCGCTGGTCGGCCGGCTGCTCGACGGCTTGTTCGGCAGGTTGCTCGGCAAGCTGCCCGGTGGGCTGTTCGGCAAGCGGTTCGGCAGGTTCGGAGACGGACGCGGCGTAGGCATCGGCGGCAACCACGCGGATGACGCCGGACTTCTCGAAATCCTGCAGGCTCATGTGGCGGGGCTTGTAGCGCGAGGCGGCGCGGGGAGCCTGCGCGGCGCGGCACGGCGCGGCATCGAGCGCAACGTGCGGTTCGTCCGCGTCTGTGCGGAGCTTCCGCGCACCGATCATCTCGGCGATCTTCGCCGCGATCCTATAGACGATGCCCCCGACGGCGGCTCCGCCGAGGATGCCTGCGAGCACAGGAGCGAAGGGCATGCCGAGCAGCTGCACGGGAACCCTGTCGAGGGTCATTCCCAGCGCGGTCTGCGGCATGAAAGCCACAGACGCTCCTCCGATGCCTGCGCATAGAGCCTGATGGGCGTTCGTTCGATTCATCGTCCGCTCCTCTTCCGCAGCGCCGAGGCGCCGAGCTGGCGACGACATAGATGCATGGGACTCTCTTGGTTGGATGGAGCGTACCATGCGGCATGCTATGTCTTAAGTCCGTTTACCGCGATGGATGCCCGGCTTTCGCAGAGCATCCATCACATAGTACAGGAAAACGCGCTCCATGCAACGGCAGGCGCAGATATGCGGTAGGAAAAACCCGTGCAGACGTGCGGAGCTACACGGCGAACTCGCTCGACTGAGCCTTTTTGGCCGACCTGATGAGGAACTCCTCGTTGGATTTGGTGGCCTCGAGGCTGCGCACCAGCGAGGTTGCCGCACGCTCGGTGCTGTTCATGTTCGCGAGTATGCGGCGCACGCCCCAGATGAAGGGCTGCAGCTCGGGATTGATGAGCAGATCCTCGTTGCGCGTGCCCGATGAAACCGGGTCGATGGCCGGGAAGATGCGGCGATCGGCGAGATCGCGGTCGAGCTTGAGCTCCATGTTGCCCGTGCCCTTGAACTCCTCGAAGATGACCTCATCCATCTTGGATCCGGTATCGACGAGGGCGGAGGCGATGATGGTGAGCGAGCCGCCGTACTCGATGTTGCGCGCCGCGCCGAGGAACTTCTTGGGTGGATAGAGCGCCGCCGAGTCGACGCCGCCCGACAGGATGCGGCCCGACGCGGGCTGTGCGAGGTTATAGGCACGGGCAAGGCGGGTGATGGAGTCGAGCACCACCACGACGTCATCGCCGAGCTCGACGAGACGCTTGGCATGCTCGATGACCATCTCGGCCACCTTGGTGTGGTTCTCGGCGGGCATATCGAACGTGGAGGCCACGACATCGCCCTTGATCGAGCGCTCCATGTCGGTAACCTCTTCGGGACGTTCGTCGACGAGCAGGCAGATGAGATGCACCTCGGGGTTGTTGACGGCGATGGATTGGCAGATACGCTTGAGCACCGTGGTCTTGCCCGCCTTGGGCGGCGAGACGATCAGGCCGCGCTGGCCTTTGCCGATGGGTGCCACGAGGTCGATGGCGCGGCCCGTGATGGAATCCTTGCCATGCTCCATGGTGAGGCGCTCGTTGGGGAAGATGGGCGTGAGGTCGCGGAAACGCGGGCGGTTGCGGATCTCCTCGGGGTCGCGCCCGTTGATGGCGGTGATGGCGGTGAGCGGCGGATACTTGTTGCCCGAACGCGCAGGGGCGACGGTTCCGACGATGGTGTCGCCCGCGCGGAGCCCCGCCTGCCTGACGATGGACTGGTGCACGAAGGCGTCATCATCGCCCTCCATGTAGTTGCCCGTGCGGAGAATGCCGTATCCCTCCCCCGTGATCTCGAGCAGGCCTTTGACGGTCTTGAAGCCCTCCGCCCGCGCGGAGGTCTCGAAGATGGTCTCGATGAGCTCGGCCTTCTTCATGCCCACGTAGTCGATTCCCAGCTCGCCCGCCTTGATGCGCAGCTCGCTCACCTTAAGGCCGGAGAGCTCGTCGCGGGTGAGCGTGGGTTCGGCGGTGCGCCGGCCTCGACGGCCCTGATTCTGACCTCCGTTGCTCTGGCGCTGGCCGTTCTGGTTCTGGCCGCCCTGCATATGGCGCCTGCGACGGGATGCGGACGGCCGTTCCTGCTGCGCGGATTCCTCGAAGGCCGCCATCTCGGTCGCACCGGCATCCGAGGAGGAAAGCGTGGTGGAGGGCATCGGCGTCGCCTCCGCAGAGGCGAGGGTCGCCGCCTGCGTCATGCGCGTCATCTCCTCGATGGATGAGGCGGCCTCCTCGGGCCTGACCTTGCGGGGACGGCCGCGCTTGCGCTTGACCTCCTCTCCTCGAGGAGCAACGTCCATCTCCAGCGGAGGCTGGGGCGATGCCTCGGAGACGGGAGCATGGGCAGCCTCGGGAGCGGCCTCCTCGGGCCTGACCTTGCGGGGACGGCCGCGCCTGCGCTTCGGCTCCTCTCCGGGGAGCGCGGCGGGAGCGGCAGGCACGGCAGCTTCGATTGCAGTGGTTTCAGGTGTTTCTTCGGCCATTGGGAAGCCTTTCTGTAGCTACTTGGGGATCAGGCGAAAAACGCATATCTCAGATTGAATCCCGCTGCGCATCATGGATGTGGGTGCATAAGATCCTGAAGTGATTATCTATGCAGGAAACGTCTTCGGCATGCGCCTTCGACCATGAAGAGGATACCACAAGCACGCCGAATTGCAAGCGCGCATATGGAAGGTTGATTTGCAAGAAGCTCCTATTCGGCTCCCGAGGATTCAACCTCATGCCGGGCATAGCCGCGCGGGCGGCGGCGGACGATCATCTTCTCGATGCTGACGATGAGGTCCTCCACCTCGATACGGCCCTGTTTGGTGAGAATCGCTTTGACGGCCTTCGATCCGGGGACATCGCGCTTGACGAGGCCGCGCTCCTCGAGCGCCTGAACCGACATGGAAACCGTGGGCTGCAGAAGCCCGAGCGCGCCCACGAGCAAGGCGATGGGAACGCCGTCGCCGTCGTTGACGGCGAGCCCGAGCAGCACGAGATCGGACGCCTGCACATACCGTTGGCCCATGGCGAGCAGATAGCGCTTGATGCGGCCCTCGTCGATGCGAGTGAGCGCCTTTCCGCGCACGAGCACCTGGCGGATGCCGCTGCAGAGGTCGTCGAGCATCGCACGGCCCTCGTCGGTGATGGTGCAGACGACGTTGCGGCGATCGTCCACGCCGGGTGCGCGGTCGATGAGTCCGAGCGAGGCGAGGTGGTTGGCGCGGTGCGTCATCGTGGGCCTCAGGGCATGCTGCCATGTGGCGATGGCGGAGGTCGGAAGGGGCTTGTCGGACGAATCGAGCAGGACGAGGACGGCTGCCTCCTCGAACGTCAACCGTACGGAGAGGGCACTGTTCTGGCGCACGAGGTTGTATGCCCTGCGGATTGTGATGTATTCGCGAACGTCCACGCTGCTCCCTTCGCACGATGCTCGAGCGGATAAGCCCGGTCTCCCGGAAATCGGATAATAAAAGGCTATAGGAAATGAGACGCTGACCTACAGGTCAACGGCCATTGTTAAATAACTATACATACTTTCTCTACATACGCTCCGGCGCGGAGACCCCGATCAAAGAGAGCGTGAGCGCGAGAACGCGGCGCGTGGCATCGCATGCGGCGAGGCGCGCCCGGGAGAGATCCTCGTCGATCGGATACCCTTCGCGGGGCAGCACGTGGCACACCGTGTAGAAGGAGTGGAACTGGGCAGCAAGCTCCTCCGCATAGTGCGTGAGGCGGAACGGGGCGCGATCCCGCGCAGAGGCCTCGATGAGGCTCGAGAACTCGGAGAGCTTGCGCGCGAGCGCGGCCTCGGTCTCGTCGACGAGCAGCGAAACGTCCGCCCGGGAGCCCACGGCCATCTGCGCGACCTCGTCCATGCCGAGCTCCTGGGCCTGCTCGAAGGTGACGCCGGCGGCTCGGCGCAGTATGGAGCAGATGCGCGCATGCGCGTACTGCACGTAGTACACGGGATTGGTGTTATCTTGGCGCTTCACGAGCTCGATATCGAAATCGATCATCTGGTTGGATGATTTGGAGACGAGGGTGTAGCGCGTGGCATCGCAGCCCACCTCGGCAAGCAGCTCGTCGAAGGTGACCATGGTGCCCTTGCGCTTCGACATGCGCACGGCCTCGCCGCCGCGCAGCAGATTGACGAGCTGGCCGAGCAGAACCTCGAACCGGCCGGGATATCCCAGCGCCTCGCACGCGGAATCGACGCGCTTGATGTAGCCGTGGTGATCGGCGCCCCAGATATCGATGACGTGATCCACGCGCTGGAACTTGTTCCAGTGATAGGCGACGTCGGAGGCGAAATAGGTGTATTCGCCGTTGCTCTTCACGAGCACGCGGTCCTTGTCGTCGCCGAAGGAGGTGGAGCGGAACCACAGAGCCCCATCGTCGGTGGTGTAGGTGTGGCCCATGGCGGCGAGCTGGTCGAACGCGCGGTGCACGGCATCCTTGCCGTCCTCGTCGGGCACGTAGAGCGACCGCTCGGAGAACCACACGTCGAAGTCGCAGCGCGCTTCATGGCAGGTCTCCCGGATGGAGTCGAGCATCATGCGGTACCCGCGCTCGCGGAAGCTCGCGATGCGCTCGTCGTCGGGAAGCTCCGCCAAGGAGTCGCCGTCGAGCTCGATGAAGCGGGCTGCGAGGTCCACGACGTAGTCGCCGCCGTAGGCGTTGCCGCCGAGGGCGTCGTTGAAGGCTGCCGTGAAGGGGAAGCGCGCGGCATCCGCCTCGCGGCCCTCCTCCTCGGCGAGCGCGGCCTCATCGAGGGATGCCTCGCGATCGGCGACGAGCGCCTCCTTGGCCTCATCGAGCGTGGCGCCCTCCCCCATCAGCTCGACGAGCTGCAGATAGCGAACGGCGATGGACGATCCGAACACGTCCATCTGCGAGCCATGGTCGTTGATGTAGTACTCGCGCTGGACGTCGTATCCCGCGTGCTCCATGACGTTGCACAGCGAGTCGCCGAGCGCGGCCCAGCGGCCGTGGCCGATGTGCATGGGCCCCACCGGGTTTGCGGAGATGAACTCCACCTGCACCTTCGTGCCGCCGCCGAAGGTCGAGCGGCCGAAGTCGGCGCCTTGGGCGCGCACCTGGTTGAAGACGTCGTTCGCCGATGCCTTTGACAGGTGGAAGTTGATGAACCCGGGGCCGGCAACCTCGACGCGGTCGACGCCGCCCATCTCGGGCAGGTGCGCCACGATGGCCTCGGCGATGGCGCGCGGGGCTTTGCGGGCGAGCTTGGCCGAGCGCATAGCCACCGTCGAGGTGTACTCTCCGTTGGCGGGGTCTGCGGGCCGCTCGATGCCGGTATCGGCTATGTCGAAGGCGTCGAGCGCGCCTGATTGCTGGGCGGCGTCGAGCGCCGCGCGGATACCTGCGTCGATTGCATCCTTCATGGGCTAGTCCCTCCCCGATCCGGAGCGCTCTTCCTGGGCGAGACGGCCGCGGAACCGCGCGAGGCCGAGCTCGAGGCCCACAGGATAGACCTGCGGGTTGAGGAAGCGCGTGATGGCGGGATCGAGGTGCATGAGCGCGTAGCGGCACCTGTCGCGCGACTCCTCGATGGTGGACGGCTCGGCGGCGCGCTCGCCGTCATGCACGATCTGCTCCATGAGCTCGCGCGGCGTGCCCTTGAGGGTGTAGGTGGCGTAGGCGTCGATGATGTCCTGCACGACGTTGCTCTCGCCCAGGCTCACGGAATCGTCGATGATCATATCGCCCATGGGGCAGTCGTTGGCATCGTAGAAGCGCTGGATGCGCTGGATGCCCGGGATGGTGCGCTTATAGCCCTGCTCGGAGAGCTTCATGACGGGATTCCAGCGCTCATCGGGAGACGTGCGGATGGCGGAGAGCTTGTAGACGCCGCCGAGCGAGGGCTGGGGATCGCACGTGGCGAGCTTGGTGCCCACGCCGAAGGAATCGATGGGCGCACCCTGGGCGAGCAGGGACTGGACGAGATACTCGTCGAGATCGTTGGAGACGGCGATCTTGATGTAGGGCAGGCCCGCATCATCGAAGGCCTTGCGCGTGGCCTTGGACAGCTTGGCGAGGTCGCCGGAGTCGAGGCGGATCGCGGCGAGGCGCTCCCCTGCGGCCTCCATCTCCTTGGCGACCGTGATGGCGTTCTCGATGCCCTGATACACATCGTAGGTGTCGAGCAGCAGGCTGCAGTTCTTGGGACTCGACGCGGCGAAGGCGCGGAAGGCCTCGAGCTCGGTGGGAAACGCCATGACCCAGGAGTGGGCGTGCGTGCCGAACACGGGGATGCCGTACAGCTTGCCCGCGAGGATGTTGGAGGTGGACGAGCAGCCGGCGATGTAGGAGGCGCGTGCCACGGCGAGGCCGCCGTCGGGACCCTGGGCGCGACGCAAGCCGAAGTCGGACACCGGACGGCCCTCGGCGGCGCGGACCACGCGCGCGGCCTTGGTGGCCGCGAGCGTTTGGAAGTTGACGAGGTTCAACAGCGCGGTCTCGAGAAGCTGGCAGTCGATCACCGGGCCCTGGACGCGCAGCATGGGTTCGCGGGGGAAGGCGATGTCTCCCTCGGGAATGGCCCACACATCGACGCGCATGCGGAAATCGCGCAGGTACTCGAGGAAGCCCTTCTTGAACATGTCGCCGCCGCACGGCGCCTTGAGCGACGAGAGGTACGCGATGTCCTCGTCGTCGAAGCGGAAGTTCTCGACGAGCTCGGCAACCTGGCCGATGCCGCAGGCGATGGCGAAGCCGCCGCCGAAGGGGTTGTCGCGGAAGAACGCGTTGAAGTTCGCCTGGGCATCGACCATGCCCGACTCCCAGAACCCCTGGGCCATGGTGAGCTCGTAGAGGTCGGTGTTGAGCGATACGTCGGTGGGTTTGGTCCTATCGGTCAGTGACATGGTTTCCTCTTATCTCTTGGCGCCTCGGCATGCGGCCGGGCGCGCTGCGCGCGGATCAGTTGCCGAACAGGGCCATCAGGATGAAGGCGATGGCGGCGCCTATCACGGCAAGGATGACGATCTTCTGCCCCAGGGGCATGGCGAGGTCGTCTTCGTCGGGCTGCATGACGCGGCGCCCGCGCTCGCGCGCCTCGGCGATGGCGCGGTCATGCTCGGCGTCTTCCCGGGAGCGGGCGGCCTCGGCCTTGAGCGCCTCGAGCTCGGCGCGTTCTGCAGCCGCCGCCCGGGCCTGCTCGCGCTCGGCCTTCTCGGCCCTGAGCGCCTCGAGCTCGGCGCGCTCGTCATCCGAAAGCCCCTGGGTCGCAGCGGCCATGCGTCCTCCTTAACGACGTGAAAACAACCCCATTCAGTCTATACCAAAGCGACGGGTTTGCCCGAGCTCCGGCCCGATAACTCCCGAATAATCGAACGCAGGCACGAAACTCTCCGATACCGTCCCCGACTCCTGCCACCACATGTGCTCGAAGCCCAGATCGTCGGCATGGTCGAGCACGCGCTCGTACTCATCGGCCGTGACGGTGCGGGCGAGCTCGTCGGCGCGCGTGCGGCAGAGCGCATTGGGCGTGTACTGATTCATTACCGAGATATCCACGTCGTTGCCGCAGATACCCCACACGCGGTCGAGCACGGCGCACGAGTCGTCCGCATGGCCGGGAATCACCAGGTGGCGCACGATGATGCCCCGGAGCATACGCCCGTCGTGGGCGCACATCCTGCCACCGCGCGCACGCAGGGCGGACACCATGCGCGCAAGGGCTGCAGCGGCGATGCCGGGATAGTCGCGCGCACCGGACAGCCTGCCCGCAAGCGACGCATCCGCGTATTTGAAGTCGGTGAGCCAGACGTCGATCGTGTCCGCCAGAGCATCGACGATGTGCGCGCGCTCATAGCCCGAGGTGTTGCAGACGAGCGGGATGGAGAGGCCCGCCTGCCGCGCGGCGCGCACCGCCTCGACTATGTGCGGGGCAACGTGCAGCGGCGTCACGAGATTCACATTGAGGGCGCCGCGCTCCTGCAGCTCGAGCATCATCTGCGCGAGACGGGCCGGGGTGACGGGCAGGCCCGCTCCTTCGTGCGAGATCTCGTGGTTCTGGCAGAAGACGCAACGCAGCGGGCAGCCCGAGAAGAAGATGGTCCCCGAACCCGCCTCGCCCGAGATGGGCGGCTCCTCCCAATGATGGAGCGCGCTTCTCGCCACCATGAGCTGGGCGGTCTCGCCGCAGACGCCCCGCTCGCCGGCGGTGCGGTGTGCGCCGCATGCGCGCGGGCAGAGCTCGCAGCGATCGTATGCGGAGAAGGTCAGATCCATAGTGCACCCATGATAGCGCATAGCATGCACAGCGAACGCGATGCAGGACGCGTTAGAGCTTCTCCGCCTCCTCGTCGAAGCCCTCTTCCCCGGGGCGCACGAGCTCATCCTTGCCCGTCTTGGGGTTGTAGTGGTGCAGCAGCACCGGCTCGAAGAGATGCAGGTGCTGCACGAGCATCACCGACATGGCGAGAAGCAGGAAGAAGATGCCGATGCGCAGCGTGGTCTTGACCTGGGTCATGATGAGGGAGCCCACGCAGAGCAGCGCGGTCCAGGCATACATGAGCAGCACGGACTGGCGCTGATTGAGGCCCTCGTCCATGAGCCTGTGGTGGATGTGGCCGGTGTCGGCCTGACCGATGCTCACATGCGCGCGCGTGCGGCGCACGATGGCCGAGAGCGTGTCGAGGAAGGGCACCGCCGCGATGACGAACGGGATGATGAGCGTGGTGAGGCCCGCGACGCGCGTCACCGAGAGGAGCGAGATGGTGCCCAGCGCGAAGCCCAAGGTGAGCGAGCCGGAATCGCCCATGAATATGGAGGCGGGGTTGAAGTTGTAACGCAGAAAGCCCAGCGTGGATCCTGCGACGGCGGTGGAGAGGATCGCGGCGTCGATGCGGCCCGCCCAGATGGAGAGGACGAACATGGTGGAGCTCGTGATGAACGAGATGCCCGCCGCGAGGCCGTCGAGGCCGTCGATGAGGTTGATGACGTTCATGTACGCCACCAGATAGGCCACCGTGATGGGATACGCAAGCCATCCGAGCTCGATGAAGCCGGGGGCGAACGGGTTGTCGATGACGCCGATCACCAAGCCCGATTGCACGGCGATCAGCGCGGCGATCAGCTGCCCGATGAACTTCCCCCTGGGCCTGAGCGAGCGGATATCGTCGATGACGCCCGTTACGAACACGGCCGCGAACGCCAAGCCGAGCAACGGATAGTTGAGATGCAGGTGCGGGGACGGCTCGAGCACGGACGGCCACAGGCCCGCATAACCGCCGATGAGGTGGGCCAGCAGGGTGCAGGCCATTCCGAACAGGATGGCGATGCCGCCCATGCGGGGCGTGGGCGTGCGGTTGATGCGGCGCTTGTCGGGATAGTCGACGGCGTCGAAGCGAAGCGCGATCCGCTTGGCGCACGGAGTCATGGCAAGGCTGCCGATCAGCGCTACGAGGAAGAAGACGAAATATGACGGCGCAAAGCCCACAGGCACTCCAAGCATCGTATCCGGCGAATCCGCCCGTACCTGTTCATGATAGCCGAGTTGGAACGAACGGGAAAATTTTCGATCGCACGGCGGAGAAGAGATGGCGAAAACGTGAAGCAACGCCTATAGTTGAGGTGTCGCCCTCCTGCGGAGCAAACTGGGTGAACCGACACGTACGCGCAGGGGAGTCCGAACGGCCGCACACAGTACAGGCATCCTCCGTTGTTGTGGAAGCTGGAACCGGCGGTCGGGACGCCCACCTTAGGAAGGTGGGTTCATAACGCTTCCGCGGGAGGCGACAGCGCTATCCCCCATCATCATCCCGACAATGACGATTGACATTTACCCGTATCACTGCCAAAATGCCTATTGCTCGATAGAGCGGCCGGGGATGTAGCTCAGCTGGGAGAGCGCGGCGTTCGCAACGCCGAGGCCGAGGGTTCGAACCCCTTCATCTCCACCATGTACATGCGGCGCCTCCCGGATGGGAGGCGCTTTTGCTGTTCGACCCCACCCCGAATGCGATTCCCGTACCGTTTTTTCCTTTACTGCTGCAGAGTTCGGGGGATGGCGCATGTATCGGTCTGAAAGATTGAATAGTAGCGGCGAATAATGCCATGCTCATGCATAATTCCTGCCGCCAAGCGGCCGCAAACCGGAACCGTGCAGCATTACGTGCATTTTTGGATCTTGCATCTCAACCGATGAGGGGCCTTGAAAAACCGGGGCTTGGACCCGCGCCGCGCGCATGCTGGTCCAAGCCCTTCGGTTCGATAGAGGCGGACGGATAATCCGTACGGATGCTCCGCACTCCGCCGCGTTAGTTCTTGGCGCCGACGACGCCCTCAGGCTCCTGGCCCGCGACGAGCATGTCGCGCAGAACCGAGCTCTGGCCGGCGTACTCGCCGGGGAGCACGACGGTCGAGCTGCCCTTCTTGGCGAATTCCTCCATCATGCCGATCCACTGCGTGTACTCGAAGAGGCGGTTGGCCTCATCGGAGTCGAGCTCGGCACCCTGGATGGTGTCGATGGATTCGCGGATGCCGCGCGCGATGGCAATGCGCTGGTTGGCGATGCCCTCGCCCTCCTTCTCCATGGCCTCGGCCTTGGCCGCAGCCGCGATGACCGTCTTCTGGCGCTCTGCCTCGGCCTCGTTCTTGGCGGATTCGAGGTCGTTCTTGGAGGCGATGATGCGGTTCATGGACTGCTGCACGTCGGCGGGCAGCTTGATGGAGGTGATGAGCGTGGTCACGATGATGTAGCCGTAATCGCGCATCTTAGCCGAAACGATCTCGTCGATGGCCGTGGCGATGGCGTCCTTCTCGGTGAAGACCTCATCGAGCTTGCGGCTGGGGATCTGCGAGCGCAGAGCGTCGGCGAAGTAGTCGCCCATCTGCGCCACCGGATCGGTGAGCGTGTAGAGCGAGCGGTAGATGCCCGATCCGTCGGCGGCCTGGTAATCCACGTGGTACTGCACCGAAACGTCGAGCTCGATGGTGACGTTGTCCTCGGTCTTGGCATCGAAGGTGATGTGCTCGTCCTCGGTCATGAGGCTGACGTCGCGCACGCGGTCGACGATGGGAACGCGCATGTGGAATCCCGGATTCACGATGGCATGGAATTTGCCGAGCCGCTCGATGACGCCCACGTGCTGCTGCTGGATGATGTAGAAGATGCCCTGGTAGGCATCGTTCACGGTGCCGCTTTGACGCCGAGCGCCGCGCAAAGCCCCTACGACGAGGCGGAAGACGATCCAGATGATGAAGATCGGTATGGCGTAATCGAGGATGTTGCTCAGGAAATACTCGGGACCATTCATTGAAGCTCCTTACAACGGATTGCGGGTTACCTGGAAACGTACATCGTATCCTACATGTCTGCTCCGCTCCTTTACCGGACGCCTATGCTGACATCTATACCCGTTTGTCAAAAAGCCTTTCACCATCGCCGCGCGATTCCCCGTGAAACGGGGCCTGCCTCGGAGGGAGGATGCCGAAGCAGACCCCGCCTCCTATGCGACCGCCGCAAATCCCCTGTCGAGATCGGCGATGATATCGTCGATGTGCTCCGTTCCGATGGACAGGCGGATGGTGTTCGGATGAATGCCCTGGTCGTTCAGCTCGTCTGCAGACAGCTGCGAGTGCGTGGTCGTTGCCGGGTGGATGACGAGCGATTTCACATCCGCCACATTGGCAAGCAGCGAGAAGATCTCCAGCGCATCGATGAACCTATGCGCCTCTTCCTGCCCGCCCGCAATGTCGAACGTGAAGATCGATGCACCGCCGTGCGGGAAGTACCTGTCGTACAGCTCGTGCTGCGGATGGTCCGGCAGCGAGGGATGGCTGACCTTCTCCACCAGAGGATGCTGTGCCAGATATTCCACGACCTTCCGCGTGTTCTCCGCATGCCGCTCAAGGCGCAAGGACAGCGTTTCCACGCCCTGCAACAGGAGAAACGCATTGAATGGGGAGATCGCGGCACCGGTATCGCGCAGCAGCACAGCTCGAATGTAGGTCACGAATGCGGCGGGGCCGGCGGCGTCGGCGAAGGAGATGCCGTGGTAGCTGGGGTTCGCCTGAGCGATAGGCGCGTAGCGGTCGGCGTGCGCCCTCCAATCGAACGTGCCGGCGTCCACGATCACGCCGCCCAGCGTCGTGCCGTGGCCGCCGAGGAACTTGGTCGCGGAATGCACCACGATATCGGCGCCGTGCTCGATGGGACGGATCAGATATGGCGTCCCAAAGGTGTTGTCGATGACGAGCGGGACGGCATGCGCGTGGGCAATCTGCGCGATGGCATCGATATCCGGGATATCGCTCTGGGGATTGCCGAGGGTTTCGATGAAGATCGCCTTGGTGTTCGGCTGAATCGCCGCCGCCACCGCATCGAGGTCGTGGATGTCCACGAACGTCGTATCCACGCCATAGTTCGGGAGCGTGTGCGCCAGCAGATTATAGCTGCCGCCGTAGATGGTCTTCTGCGCGACGATATGCTCGCCCGCCTGCGCCAGCGCCTCGATGGTGTAGGCGATGGCCGCAGCGCCCGACGCCAGCGCCAGCGCGGCCACGCCGCTCTCGAGGGCGGCGACCCTCTTTTCCAGCACGTCCTGCGTGGAATTGTTCAGCCTTCCGTAGATGTTGCCGGGATCGGCAAGCCCGAAGCGCGCGGCTGCATGCGCGGAATTGTGAAACACATAGGATGTCGTCTGATAGATGGGAACGGCGCGGGCATCGGTTGCGGGGTCTGCCTGCTCCTGTCCCACATGGAGCTGAAGGGTCTCGAATCTATACGCGCTCACGATGTCTACCTCTTTCTTCTCATGGATATGTGCAGGGTGTCTGAACGGGCCGGGGCCTCTACATGGTGTTCATCGCATGATCCTTTCGTCTCATAAAAAACGGGAGGCTCCGAAGAGCCTCCCGATACAGCGCGCCATGGGTTTATGCCGTCATGCAGCGCCTCTGGGTACCGGGATCGCCCTCGGAGAGCAGCGAGCAGCGCGCATGCGCATCGTTGTGCGCAGAGCGAAGCTATGAACCGCACGCGTTGCCATGCCGGCCCCTCCTTTCGTGGTGACGTTTCCAGTATGCGCAGGGGCCTGCTTCCCGTCCAATACGCCCTGTGGATACGCAGGTATAGGTCGAAGCTATACCTCTGATGCCGCAGCATCCCGCACATACCGTGAAAGCTCGGAGATGTAGAGCTTGGCCATGGAGCTGCACAGCGCGTTCTTCTTCATGATGTAGCCGATTTCCATCATATGGCCGGAGCCGTCGTCCTCCGGTTTGAAGGGGACGGCGACATAGTCCGTGCCGTTGAGCTCCTCGCAGATGATGCCGGAGCACAGCGTGTAGCCGAGAAGCCCCACCATCAGGTTCAGCATGGTGGCCCGATCGTTGGCCTTGATGGTGCGTGCGTACTCGTTGGTGCTCAGCAGTTCCTCCGCATAGTAGAAGGAGCCCAGAGCGCCCTGCTCGAAGGACAGGCAGGGGTAGTCGGCCAGTTCCTCGAATGCGATCTCCTCATGGGAGGCGAGGGGGTGCCCCTTCCAGAGATAGACGTATGCACGGCAATCGATCAGATGGTGGAATGCGAGTTCGTTGGAGCGCAGGATCTTCTCGAGCGCTTTTCGGTTGAAGTCGCTCAGATACAGGATGCCGATCTCGCTCCTGCCCGCAGCGACATCGTCGATGACCTCCCGCGTCTTCGTCTCCCGGATGGCGAACTCGTAGACCTCCGTGTCGAAGTGCTTGACCATCTCGACAAAGCTCTTGACGGCGAACGAATAGTGCTGCGTAGAGATGCCGAACTTCTTCTTGACCGTGCCTCCCTTGCCGTATTTTTCGAGCACCCGGTCGAACTGGCTGACGGCATCTTGTGCGTACGGGATGAACTCGGCGCCGTCGTTGGTCAGCGAGACGCCGCGCCCGCTGCGGTGGAACAGCGTGATGCCGAGCTCGTTCTCGAGCTCCCTCACCGCGGTCGTGAGCGAAGGCTGGGCGATATAGAGAACCTCGGCCGCCTTATTCAGCGACCCCGCCTCCGCAATTGCCAGAACATATCTCAGCTGCTGTATGGTCATGTTGATGTCTCCGACGTTAAGATGAGGACCCGCTCTGGGAGGGCTGCGCGGTAAAAGCTTGGAGCGCCCCGCGAAAGGACGCTCCACTACCGTATCGAACTATGATGGCTGCCGGACGAGGCCGTGCTAGGCGAGGGCCTTCTTGGCGACCTCGGCCAGAGCTGCGAAGCCCTCGGCATCCTCGTAGGCGATCTGGGCGAGGACCTTGCGGTCGAGCTCGACACCGGCGACCTTCAGGCCGTGCATGAACGAGCTGTACGAGAGGTCGTTCATGCGGGCGGCGGCGTTGATGCGCTGGATCCAGAGACGGCGGATGTCGCGCTTCTTGTTGCGACGATCGCGGTAGGCGTACTGCAGCGAGTGCTGGACCTGCTCCTTCATGCCTCGGAACGTGCGCGAACCGGTGCCGTAGTAACCCTTGGAACGCTCGGCCAGAACATTGCGCTTCTTGCGACCGGCCACTGCGCGCTTGATACGTGCCATATATCATCACTCCTTCGTGAGAATCAACCTGATGCGCATGCAAGCGCTACTTGGAACCCATGCGCTGGGACACGGTGGCCGCATCGGCGGCGGAGACGACGGCCTCCTTGCGGAAGTTGCGGATGCGCTTGGGGCTTTTCTTGGTGAGGATGTGGCTCTTGAACGCCTTGGCACGCATGATCTTGCCGGTGCCGGTACGGCGGAAACGCTTAGCCGTACCCTTATGCGTCTTCATCTTGGGCATCTTAGTTCTCCTTCTCTTCGGGCTCTTCGCTCGCCTCGGCTTCATCGACCTTATCGAACGCGCCCTTGATGGGGGCGACGAGCATATGCATGTTGCGGCCCTCCATGAGCGGCTGCTGCTCGACGTTGGCAAAGGGCGCGAGGTCCTCTGCAAGCCGATCGAGCACCATCTTGCCCTGCTCGGGGTGGGCCATCTCGCGACCACGGAACATGATCGTGATCTTCACCTTGGCTCCCTTTTTGAGGAAGCGCATCACGTGGGACTTCTTGGTCTCGTAATCGCCCACGTCGATCTTCGGACGGAACTTCATCTCCTTGACCTCGACCTTGGCCTGCTTCTTGCGGGCGGCCTTGGCCTTGCGATCCTGCTCATAGCGGTACTTGGCATAGTCGAGCACCTTGCAGACGGGCGGGTCTGCATGGGGGGCGATCTCAACCAGGTCGAGATTCTGGCTCTCGGCCACGCGCAGGGCATCGGATGCGCCGAACACGCCGAGCTGGCTTCCGTCTACGCCGATAAGGCGCACCGTACGGGCAGTGATCTCCTCGTTGATGCGGGGTTCGTTCGAATTCGCTATCGCTCACACCTTCCTTCGCGGTCATTCCCGTGCCTGCTCATACAAAAAACTCCCGACGCAGAGCTATCCGGGAGACATGACGCCAGCGAAGATGCTGGAGATGATCGTTTGTCTGACCAGACAGCTGCCAAAGGGCGCCGGCAGGTGGGGGCGCAGGCTCCGCCCCGCTTGTTACAACGCAGGTGCTATGCTACCGCTCTTCGCCATCCGTTGCAAGAAGGATTCTACCGGGGAATCTTGCGTCCGAGAGCCTTCTCGAACATGGGCAGCGCGCCCTCCCCGCCCGGATGCCATGCGCTGTTCTGGGCGATATGGTAGCCGGGTATGTTGTTGGCCTCGACGAACGTGGGGTCTTCGGGCGTGATCGCAACGTCCCATCCCACGTAACCCATACGCGGCGCCGACGCAGCCATGCGCAGCACGAAATCCACGCATTCGTCGTATCGCGGAATCGCGAATCCCTTGAACTCGACTCCGGTGACGGGATGCGTGTCATAGTAGAGGCAGGTCTTATCGCTCGTGCATGGATAGCGCAGCACGCCGTCGGGATCGACCCAGGTGTAGATGCCGCCGCTCGTGGCGTTGTCGACGAAGCTGCCGTCCGTGCCGATGCGCAGCATCGCATAGACGAGCTTGGGCGTGCCCTCCACCATGACGGTGCACATGCGCAGCGTGTTGATGGAGCTGGGGTTGAGCGCGGCCATCTTGGGATGCTGCTCGATGGCCTCTTCGAGCAGATACTGGCGGCGCTCGATGCAGCGCTCGATGAACGCTCGGCGATCCGCGATGTCCGCCGTGACGAAGCGGTCGATGCCCTGGCCGCCGAACGAGTCCACGACCTTGGCGAAGATCACGGGATGGCGCGTGCAGAATCGCTCGACCTCACCCGCAGTCGCCGTGCGCACGTCGATCCAGTCGCGGCTGACGAAGCTCTCGAACATCTCGAGCATCTTGATCTTGTCTTCGAACACGGGATAGGTCGAGCGATCGCAGAGTTCGCGCGTGAGCGCCACGTTGTGGTTCATGGTCATGAAGGTGCGGCGCAGGCGCGCGGGCTTGCCGGCGAAATCGTATTCCCGGTACTCCGTGTAGCCGATGCCGTAGCGGATGATGCACCAGCCCATGTCGAGAAAGACGATCGGCGTCGGCATGCCCGTCTCGTCATGGACGTCACGGGCGAGCGCGTACATGCGCTTGACGCTCCCTGTTTCAAGCCGGTTCAAGAACAGCTTCACCTTGCTGGCGCTATCCATGCTCGTCCCCTCGCGCATCATAAATGGATTTAACAGTATGGCACGATGGGGGCCGGCTCTTGGGGAAACAGCGAATTCCGAGCAGATCTTTAGGTTCGTTTTAGGTTCGCCGCAGGCATGCGCGAGCTGCCGCTACGTGGGCACCTTGCGCCCGAGCGCCGCCTCGAAGAGCGGCAGGGCGCCCTCCCCGTCCGGATGCCAAGCGCTGTTCTGCGGCATGTCGTAGCCTGGGATGAGGTTGGCTTCCACGAGCACGGGACCCTGAGGCGTGACGGCCACGTCCCACCCCACATAGCCCATGCGCGGCTCAACCTGCGCGACGCGCAGGGCGAAGTCGATGCACTCGTCGTAGAGCGGGATCTTGAACCCCTCGAACGCCATGCCCGTGGACGGATGGACGGTGTAATGGAACCCGGTTTTATCGGAGAAGCACTGGTAACGCAGCACGCCGTCGGGATCGACCCAGGTGTAGATGCCGCCGCTCGTGGCGTTGTCGACGCAGCTGCCGCCGGTTCCCATGCGGACGATGGTGTAGACGTGCTTGGGCGCGCCATCCACCATGAGCGTGCACATGCGCAGCGTGTTGACCGTGTCGGGGCACAGCTTGTCCATCTCGGGATGCTGTTCGATGGCCTCCTCGAGCAGATACTGGTGCTTGTCCATGAGCTCGTGGTAGAAGGCGCGGTAGTCGGCGATCTCCTCGGTGCGGTAGCGCTCGATGCCCTGACCGCCGAAGGAGTCGATGATCTTGGCGAACACCGTCGGGTGGGCGGAGCAGAACGCGCGGACGCCCTCCTCCCCCGCCTCGCGCACATCGATCCAATCGCGGCCGATGAACTCGCCGTAGCGTCTCATGAACGCGATCTTGTCGTCGAAGAGGCCGTAGAGGGAGCGGTCGCAGGTTTCGCGGGTGAGCGCAACGTTGTGGTTCATGGTCATGAAGGTGCGGCGCAGGCGCGCGGGCTTGCCGGCGAAGTGGTAGCCCCGATACTCCTGATAGCCCAAGCCGTAGCGCAGGATACACCAGCCCATGTCGAGGAAGGTGAGCGCGGTGGGAATGCCCTCCTCGTCGTGGATGTCTTGGGCGAGCGCATACATGCGTTTGACGCTGCCGGACTTCACGCGCGCGGTGAACATCTTGATCTTGCTTTTCAGGTCCATACCCAGCCTCCTGCTGCATTGCCTGCTCTACTGTACTACATGGCGGGGACCGCACACAGGATGCAGATTCTTTGCTATAGTTTTTCTCGCGCACTCATGCCCGAGTGGCGGAATTGGCAGACGCGAAGGTCTCAAAAACCTTTATGGGAAACCATGTGTGGGTTCGAGCCCCACCTCGGGCACCAGGTCATTGCAATCCGAATCCGTTCCAGCCGGAAACGGGTTAGGATCTTTTTCTTCGAACGGCCCGCGGGCGCGCGCATCCGCCCTCGGCCGGAGACGGAAGGCTGGCTGATGAAGCAGGAGCTCATCGAGGTCCAAAAGCACTACGATTCCGATCCGCTGCAGGAGTGGAACCGCCTGCAAAAAGAGCATCCTTACGAGAAGTACATAACGGTAAAGGTTATGGAACGCTACATTCGCCCGAACGACAGCATCTTGGATGTCGGCGGCGGGCCGGGCCATTACTCGATTCACTTCTCCCGTATAGGGCATGAGGTCACACTCGTGGACCTTGCCAGCAAAAACGTGGAGTTTGCAAAGCGGAAGGCCAGGCAGTACAGGACGCACGTTCGCGCCCAGCAGGGCAATGCGTTGGATTTATCGAGATTCGAGGATGCGTCCTTCGATGCGGTCTTCTTGATGGGTCCGCTGTACCACCTGCTCGATGAGGACGATAGGCGCAGGGCGCTGGGCGAGGCGCGCAGGGTATTGAAGCCCGGCGGGTGCCTATTCGCCTCTTTCATCCTGATGTATGGCGGGGTGATATACGGGTTGAGGCAATTCCGGAAAGCCATACTGATCCCGGAGGAGAAGCAGTACTTCGACGTGGTTCTGCAGAACCGCTCGCTTGCCTTCGACGCCTTCACGCAGTCGTATATGACCACGGTGAAGGACGCGAAGGCGCTGTTCGCCGAAAGGGGCGGGTGGAGCATCGAAACCGTGTTCTCCCAGGAAGGCGTGCTCGCTCCGTATAAGGATCTGTTGGCCAAAGCGCCCCGCAAGGAGCGGATGGCCTGGTATGAGTTCGGGTATCGGATCTGCGAGAATGAGAACTATCTCTCGCATGGCGAGCATCTGATGGTGGTGGCGAGAAAGCAGGCGAACGGGGATGCCGGATGATCGCGTGCCCTGCGCGTCTACGATGACAGAGGGGATGGCGTAGGGGCGTGCACGGCCCCGGTCGTTAAACCGGGGCCGTGTGCATTGCCTCTTTCCGCGCGTGCGCGCCTATTGCCTCAGCATGCCCTCGTCAAAGCCTTGGTAATTGGCCTTTACCAGGCGGGAGAATTGCCGTTTTGCAGAGGTCATGTTCAGATACAGGACCAGCAAGACCATCGCATAGCATGCGGCGCCGAACAGCACCCCAAAAGCAGTGAACCTGCTATCGACCGAAACGATCTTATAGGCGATAAAGCCGAAGACGAGTAGGAACAGGACGGCGCTGGCTGCAAAGCCGTTTTTTGCATCGCTCACATTCGACGTAAGCGCGTCATATATTCTTTTGAGCTCTTCTTCGCTGTACGCTTTGCATGCGATGTTGTCCTGCACTTCTTTGCTCAGTTTCTTTGCAACAAACACGGGCAGCAACATGTTGTCTTCTCCTTACAAGCCGAAATCCATCAAACAGACATGCGATGCCGTTTCACTGAAACGCCTTCAGAATTGATAATCTCCCTCTCTCAGAATACCGCCGTTTTTGATGAGCCTGCTACTCTCCGAGGTATTTGATGTAGATCTGGCACGGGTTCCATTCGTCCCATAAGGTGGGAAAGCATTCCAGCTCCCTATACCCCATCGCCATATAGAATCTGTTGGTGCTGTCATACTCCTTGTAGTGCCCCATCTGCACGGTTTTCACCTGCGAGTACGTGTATCCGAGCTCTTTGGCCATCGCCTCGAATGCGCTATTCAGCTTTGCCCCGACACCCATCCGATGGAACTTCTTCTTGACGCCCATCACAAAGATGTCGGCGCAATCCCGGCTCGTCGCATTCAAGACGATAAAGCCCGCAGCTTCACCGTCGACATAGCAGGCTATCAGGGGCTTGTCTTGCGAGCCGTGGATGTATTCCTCCGTGCTCTCAGGCAGCCCGAACCATTCCGGCAGGTCGTTGAGCACGTCCCGTGATACGGCTTCCTTTTCCCTCTTATCCGCAACTTCTCTGATCTCTATATCCATCGTCTTCTCCTTGAATATTGAATGTGGGTCCCCCGAAACCAGGGGCGTCTGTCTGCGATGATTTCCCGCAGTCTTCTCGCCGAATCTTTTATTGAACGCTATAGAACCTCGTTGACGCCCTGACGACTCATGCGGGCACACGCAGAGGCAGGGAAAGCCTCTGGCAGATTGCAGGGCGCGGCGATCGGGAGCCTGCGGCATATGCGCTACCTCATCATGGGCGCCATTATACAGGAGGATCTCATCGTGGCAAAGCGCCCGCATGATGAGGGCGGCCGTCGCTTGATTGCAGGCAGAGAAGTCGCTATAAGAGAGGCTGCTCGAGAACTGAGCCGGGATACGCGGGGGTCTCTATATGGAAGCAGAGCTGCGGAGCGTTCGAAAGGGCGATGAAAATGCCCTGGCATACGTTCAGACCGAGAGTTGGAAGGCTGCATATGCAGGCATCCTGGATCCCGAGACGTTGGAGAGATACACGGATGCCGGCAGGGCGACCGAGATGTACCGGAAGCTCATAGATGAGAATATGGGAAACGGATATATCCTTTCGGTGGAAGGCTCGAGAAACATGCAGGAACATCAACGGGTTTCAGAGATGCGGGCTAGGTGAACAAACCTCTACTTGTAGGCAAGGAGGTCGCAAATGCGGCCTATTTGTATTGCTATTGTACGCACATTGTTGTATTCTCTTTTAACGAATAATCTAATACGGAGGTACGCGTCATGGCACAGAAATCAGCAAACCTATATGCCAGAATAGAACCCGATGTCAAAGAACAGGCAGAGAAGATTCTTTCGGCGCTTGGGATTCCGGCATCTAATGCAATTAATATGTTCTATAAGCAAATCATACTCCAAAGGGGCATTCCTTTTGAAGTGACATTGCCCGCCGCCGCTCCTTCGAGCTTATCGGAAATGACATCTGCTGAATTATTCCAAGAGCTAGAAAAGGGATATGTTGATATGAAGGCGGGAAAAGTAAGGCCTGCCAAAAATGTCTTTGCGGACATTCGCAAGGATTATGATCGATGAGGCAGTTTGATGTTGTAATTTCCGACCAGGCAGAGCAAGACTTGCGAGGCATCTACGAATACATAGCGTTCGAATTGCTTTCTCCCGAAAATGCCGCAGGCCAGCTTAGCCGCCTCGAAAAAGCGATCCTTAGACTAGACTCCTTTCCAGAAAAGCATAGACAGTACGAGGAAGAACCTTGGCAAAGTCGTAACTTGCGCATGCTTCCTATTGACAATTATGTTGTCTTCTACATTCCCGATAACGATGGCCGTACAGTGACAGTTCTTCGTGTTATTTATGGTGGGAGGGATATGAAGACGCAGCTGAGTGAACACACTGAAATATAGGACCGGATTAAATGTTCAATGCTAAAAATGGACAATTAGATATTATAATGGATGAAATATCTATGTTGCATAATGATTTTGAAACGACTCTTGATGCAGGATATGCCGTTCACAAGGCGGTTGGATTCCAAGAGATCGGGATGGAAGGCGAGCAGATTCAGCTGGGAAATAACTCGCGAGGAATACCTTTCGAAGTTTGATGGATGCGAGACATGAAGTGGCTGGCAAAGACCACGACACTGCAGGCGGGAGAACGGTAGGAGCAGCGCTTCTAAGAAGAGCCTGCCATGACAAAGCCCGATTTATTTGGAAATGCATTCTAGTATCGGTTTAATATAACGTTTTTCTGTCCAGTCGCAGGCTTCATCACCTGCCGCCATCAACGCTTTCTCCCACACCTCATAATCGTCGGGGCTCTTTTTGGCTACAACCCTTCTCAGCATTGTGCATAATGCCTTGTCCTTGAAAGACATAGTGTCCATATCCCATGAGCCGCGACAATAGAAGCAGGGAATGCCTGCAAGTGTACCTTTTAAGTTATGTTCCACGACTTGCTTCACCGCCTCCTCTTCATATGGCGAGGCCCCAACACAGAAAACAATAATCTGCTTTTCCTTCAAATCGTTGATATGTTTTCTCAAAAATGGCAGTCCTGCAATTCCTGAAGCATAGATTCCTCCTCCAAGAATAATCGTGTCGTACCCTTTTACATCACCGATTCTTGCTTTTCTGATTTCAACACATGGAAAACCGGTTTCTTCTGCAAGCCAATCTGCGTAACGCTTTGTTGCTCCATATTTTGATTGATAAAGAATGATCCCGCTCATTGCGCCCTCCATAAACGCCGATTCGCTTATTTCTTCTTTACAAAAAGCGTAGTTCCATTGATCAATATCGACGCACCCACGCATACCCATAGTGCGGTTGACATTGTTGGCATAATATCCATTAGGCCGCCCCAGTCTTCAACGGTTGCCCTTCTGGCACCATCACTATAAAAAGCGCACATTGTCAATGCTGTCAGAGAAATACTTGCAAACCTATAGTATCTTGTCTCTTTGTTCCGCAATCCTGCGATGCAGTTTAGAACTGCCGTTACTATTGCTGAAGACCCTAACAACATCCACATGTTATTTCCTCACTCAAATCCCGATTGCTAATCATTTTTCAGCTTAGAGGGATTATCGAGATAGATTGATGCTTCTCCGCAATTCTAGCAGATGGCTGCCTTTGGATCGCCCATACCCCCGCTGTCTGTTTTCTTATCGATAAGGGCTCTTCCATATGCTCCGCCTTGACTTTACTCTACGGCCTTCGATCATGTTAGTGCGGCATCGAATGCGTCCCCATATTCAACCCCGCCAAAATCCCGATTTACCAATATCTCGACTCTGCAACTGCATGAATGATGCGCTGTTCCAGCGAAGCATTTTATGGAGTGGTCTCGAGAAACATACGGGAAAATCAATGGATCTCAGAGATTATGATAGATAAGCTCTTGTCCGTATTGTCCATGCCGGCGGACCAGGCGACTCACATCGTGCAAAGGATGATACTCGTCAAGATCAGCACATGCAGCAAAATGTGGTATAGGTCCGGAACAAGCCGCTATTCACTCATCGGGAAAAGCCGGACCGTGTCGTGGAAGCACTCGTTGTATCCTCTTATTTTTGTGCGCTGGCACCAGAAAACGTAAAGTACCAGTGGCACATAAATTGCACTATGAACCACAGCACCAGAATGGCGAAGAGAATCCATTTCCCGGTCGGCTGCAAGCAGTGGAATGCGATCAGGCCCGCAGTGTATAGGCAGAGCATGGAAAACTCAATGCTCTTAAACCCTTCGCCTTCCACGAGAAGATGCTTTCCGATTCGATATGTGATTACGCAGCCGAGGAACCAAGTCCAAAGGACTGCCTGAAACAAGAGCCCGACCGCCATACCATCCCCCGCCCGTGTTCCAATCTGAAACGCTCTCTTCTCCAGCACTTGAACTGCGTGGTCTGAACAGCCCCTTAACCCAGGCCTCTCAGCAGTTGCAATAAGATACTGTAGCCGTTCTTCGCAAGATTCTTCGCTCATCGAGTTAACTGAGTCTCTGATTCTCGTTTTCATACCCCTCATAAGCGGGAGCTACCCCTCTCCTGAATAGCGATACTCCAGGCCGAAATAGCGATCGTCTGCTTCGTTCTGCAGATAATCGTAGCCCTCCTCTGATACGACCTGGAAACCGCATTTTTCATGAGCCCTCAAAGATGCCGTGTTCTTCTTGCCGACGCAACAGCAAAGCCGGAAAGGGCCTTCCTTTTTCAAAGAATCCACGACACCCGAGAGAAGCAGGGCTGCAAACCCTTTCCCCCTTTGATCTGGGCGAGTCTCAAGTGCTTCGAGAAAGTGCAGGCCGCTTGTAATCCTGTTGAGCCGTAATGCACTGACCCAAACGCCTTCTTTCTCCAAGATCCAGTAGGATGCTCCGGCCTGCTCGAAAAAAATCGTTTTTCAGATACTCCAGGAAACCGTCTTCAGCCTTTCGGACAGCAACATCTTTGTTCGGTTCGTCAGGAAAAAAGTAATCTGTGTTTTCATAATTGCTTTCGGAGTATATGTCCATCAGCTTCCTCGCATCCAGCTCCTGATACTCCGTTATTGTTACCAGCATAATCGTCTCCATTAAATTGAGTTTGATCACATGCCGATGGTTGGTGCCGCGCACCGCTTTGCGCTAGATGCGGCCGTGGAGCCAACAATCGGCACACACCTTGAAGCTAGCTTACTTTAATCCCAGCCACTGCAAAAAGGCCTGATGGATGGGGAGCGTCGAGAGCTAGAGCGGACGGCTTGGACCTGGCTTCCCGTCGCAATACGCCTTCGTTTCCTTACTGCGGAATCCATAGTTACGCGCGCTGCAGCGGCCACCCGGCTCCAAATTCCCCTCGAAATTCAAAGTTATGCACGATGTGATGGAGACTTATCTAGCAAATGAGCTCAGAATGCCCAGATAGACATACACGCTTATCATGCCACCGTCAATATAATCGTACATAACTTTGAATTTCGAGGGGAATTTGGAGCCAACCTCGCTCCGACCGCACATGCGAGCGCCTGCGCCTTCAGGCTTCCCGGACACGTTCCGCGTCCTCGTGTGACGGCGGCGCCGTCTCGGCAGAGCGGATTCACAGAGGTAGAATCCCCGCTCCCAGCTTCTGCCACCGTAATGCTCGGTATCAGCAAGCGTGTTCGCAGTAAACTGCAATTCGTCCGTACGGCTTGCTGACGCGTTCCCATTGCAGCACATGCCTCTTCCGAAATCTCGATGAAGCATCTAGGAGGTAGGCGGCGATACGATGCGCCACCGTCATCAGCTATTCCTTCGTTACAGATTCAAAGCGAGCGGCAGCCTTCGCACTATGTGCATGTTTTTTTGAAAATAATCTACCTGCATTTCCTCATAATGTATTTCAGCTTTGGCGACTCGACCACCTCATCGATTTCAAATCCGAGCTTCTCATACAGCTTCCTTGCATGTTGGTTGAAATCGAAAACCGATAAAGAGATGCTCCTGATGCCGGCATCCTCGAAGATGAGATCGACAAATCCTTTCAGTGCCTCCGTCCCATAACCCATTCCCGTCTTTCGAGGATCCAGCACGAATCTCCCAATGTGCACGTTATCCTCGTCGATCCGTACCTTTTGTATCACCCCGATGAATTCCCCTTCACTGAAGATTGAAAACAGATTATTTAATTCTTTTATCTTGTCATACTTCAGCGGGTAGGGGATCTGAGAGCCCATCCATTGCTCTTGGAACTCTCTTCCCTGCTCGTTGGACCATTCGCATAGGAGCAAGGCATCGTCTTTATGTATCCCCTTTTCAAATCTGATGCCCATATTCAATCCTCACAGGCCGGAACTCATCTTTTCCCGTTTTGATGAATCGTATCAGATCCTCGACATCATCGAAGCCGTCGTAATCGCCGCATATCTCCTCGCGATGATACATAATGCCGCTGCATTCATTCCGCTCAAGGCAGTCTAGCAGCTCGGCCTCGCCATATCTTTTTTAAACATCGTGAACCCATACGGTTTCATCTTGGCGAGCAGCCCCCTCCTGCATTCCGAGCCACAATCGGCACAGCGGTCGTAACGCTTCTCTATTGAGCACCTTCTGTTCTCGCACCAGTCCTTGTCGGGGCATTCGCCCGAGTTGCACCCGATGCAATGCTCGTTCGCGCTGCAAAGGCAGCACGCCAGACCGCATCTTGCGATTCCAAGCTCCCGTTTCATACCCGCTCCTCACAACAAGGTCAGCAGCTCCACATGGATTGGAGTCCCTAAACGCCGGGAAAAAGATCGAGTTGGCTGCAAAGCCGGAGCGCTGCCCTACCCGATGCGGCTGGTCAGCCACTCGGTTGCCTGCTCGATCACCTGCCAGTAGTAAGGATTGATGAAGCCATGCTCGCCACCAGGGATGACGCGCAGGTCGCAGCGGGGAAAGAGCTCGGCGGCACGTTGCGAATAGCCGAGCGGCACGTTCTTGTCTGCATCCCCATGGAAGATGAGCACGTCCTGCGGAAAAGAGGGAATGTGCTCGTAGAAGTCGTAGTCGTAGCATGAGCGCAGGAAGTCGCCGCTCACGTTCATGTTCATGAGGGGAAACGACTCCGGTATGTCGTCGCGGTTGGGACATGCGGTGCGCACCGCCTCATGCAGGTTGAAGGCCGGATACAGCAGCACGCACCCCTTTATCAGGCTTGCATTCGCGCGGGCCGCCATCAAGGTGATGGTCGCACCAAGGCTCGCACCGCAGAGAAAGAGGTTTCGCTCGTCGACGAAGGGCTCGCGGCTGATCTCCCAGGCCACAGATTCAAGGTCGTGCTGCTCGGTGAAGAGCGACATATTATCCTGCCAGTCGCTGTAGCTGTAGTTGCCGCCGCCGCAGAAGTCGAACACATATGAGACCATGCCGCGCTCGGCAGCGGTGCGCGCATAGGGTTCCATGTCACCGTGGTTGGTGCTCAAGCCATGCGAGAAGATCGCCGTGGCGCGCGGGCGGCCGTCATCGATGCCCTCCGGCAGAAAGAGCTTGCCGTAGATGTTCTTGTCCTCGCGCTTGCACCAGTGCTCTCGCTCGTAGTAACCCAAGATGCCTCCTGCCTGCGTTCTTGCCGCATCCAGCAGCGTATCGCGCTGCCCGTGGGTTCCTATGGTAGCAAGTCGGCAAGCAGCACGTCGAGAACCCCCTATCCGAAAACCGAAGTCCAACAAAAACGCAGCCTCCTTTGCGCAGAACCCTCGCTTCCCTTTTTCGGTTTCGGCCTGCGCTGCGCCTGCGGACCCGATACGGCCCTTGAGTTTGCATTCTATCGTGTTGCAGCTTGCGGAAAGTACAAACTCGTCATGTGACCGATCTGCCGCAGGGAGGATTGACGGGAGGTAACGGGCATGAATATTATTGCTCTGACCGGCCATGGATGTGGAGATGACCTCTTATGGCGCAAGGAGCTGGGGATTGGACAGCCGATCCGATAAACCGGCAGTTCTAGCGAGGATAGCATGTATTACCATGCATCGCCCATAGGGAACATCAGGCAGTTGGAGCCCAGGATGTCGAATCATGGGGTCCCCTTGGTCTACTTCTCGAGGAAACGAGAAAACGTCCTCGTATATTTAAGCAATTCGATTGAGAAGCACTGCAGGGAAACGGGATTTGCATTCAAAGGGAGATGGCGAAAATGGGCACCCTACGGGTTCGACGAAAATGG
Source organism: Atopobiaceae bacterium (assembly GCA_040307385.1). Lineage (GTDB taxonomy): Bacteria > Actinomycetota > Coriobacteriia > Coriobacteriales > Atopobiaceae > RUG721. The sequence continues at coordinate 11,758 of JAWRJQ010000010.1, read as the reverse complement.
GATCCAGCGCCTGGAAGAATACTATCCCAACGCCCTTAAAACGACCTATGAAGGGGTGTCGGGATTCATCTATAGCGCGGAGCGCATCATGGAATCCGGCTTCGATCTCCGCATTCCCGACGCGGCCACCAGCAGCGTCCCTGTGGAGGTGACCGGGGTGGAGTTTGTGCCGGATGCCTGGGAAGCTATCTTGGAAGCGGAAAAGGATGGCCTGATAGCGATTGTGCGTTACGAGGACATGCCGGACAGCATGAGGGAGTGGAGTCGCAAAACCATCGTAGAGGAATACGAAGGAGCGGTGGATCATCCCGAGTACAGGCACTTTCTAAAGGGGATCTTCCCGAGCATCATCACGGACTGATAGGCGCGGATGCGCTGCAGCAAGCAGCTCGTCCTCTGCCACAAAGCCGTTTGCCCCGCCTGCGCTTTTGATCTTCGTCGCGGCAAACAGCTGCGCCAGGTCCAGCGCCTCGACCGGATGCAGCCCCTTTTGCTCGAAGTGGATAAACGCTGAGAACAGAGCGTCGCCTGCGCCGGCCGTGCTGGCAACCTCATCGGCGGGACACGCCGGGCGTTCGACGAAGGCGCCCTCGTCCCTGAGATACATCATGGCTCCCCGCGAGCCCCTGCCGAGCACGATGATCCTGTTGTGATAACGCTCTTCCAGGGCCATCAGGAAGCCCTGATGATCGTCCTCTATGCCCTCATCGCTTAAGAAGAGGATATCCGCAGCCTCCATGAACGCGCGGTTGTAGCCATCGTCAGGATCGGAAAGCACATGCACATCGGTCGCGACCCGCATTCCCTGCTCCCGAGCAAGCACGAGCAACGGGCGGTTGAAATTGATGTTGCAGGCGACGACGAGGCTGCTATCGCGAATCATATCGGGCGTGAAGGCATACTCTGCTTCCTGAATATCTTTCAAATCACAGTAGATCTGCCGCTTGCCCGCATCATCGTAGAGAATGACGGACTGGGGAGTCTCCTGCAATCCCGACGATATGAACGTGGTCTGGATAGAGCATCGCTTCAGCTCGTCGAGAATCAGCCGTGCCGAAAGATCGTCCCCGAGCAGAGACGATACCCTTACATCGTCGCCAAGGGTCGCAAGCGCCTTCGCAATGTTGAGGGCAACGCCCGACGCACCCATGCTGACACCGAAAAACGGGTAGTCGATGGGGTGGTAATCGATGGGAAAGCAGCGCACCCGCGCGGACGCCTCCACATTCAGCAGCCCTGAGACGAAGATCCTAGCCATCGTGCACACCGCCGCATTTCGGCAGTGCACGCGGCCCGTCCGCAATCATTTAACCCGCCGTTTCATCTGGTTGGCGCCCTCGCCGGGCATGATGCGGCGGGCGTCGTAGACGGATGCCACGCGGCTCACGGCAGCGAGCAGGGCATCGAGCAGGCTCGCATCGGAGATGGCGACCAAAAACCGCAGGCGGGCGAGGCCCTGAGAGCTGACCTGGGTTGCAGCCGAGAGGATGTTGGCACCCGCGTCGCCAACGGCGATCGTCACGTCCTTCAAGAGGCCCATGCGGTCGGACGCCTCGACGACGATCTCGACCTTGAACTCGGTGGCCCCGGAGGCATCCCACTCGACGCCGATCATGCGCTCGGGGTTCTGCATGAGGCTCGTGACGTTGGGGCAGTTGGCGCGATGCACCGAGATGCCGCGTCCGCGCGTGATGAAGCCCACGATCTCGTCGCCCGCCACGGGGTTGCAGCAATGCGCAAGATGGACCAGCAGGTCGGCATCGCCCTTGACCACCACGCCGCAGCTGTTCTTCTTGCGCTTCTTGCCCTTGCCGGCGCGCTCTGCGGTGAAGGCCTGCATGAGCGGCTCGTCCTGGCTCATGGCCGTCTGCAGATGGGCTGCGCGCTCCGCCTGCCTGCGCGCGGCGGCCTGGCTCTCGGGCGACCCTTCCTCGAGCACCTCGCTCACCCGCGCGGCGACGGTCTTGGGGTTAAGTTTGTTGGAGCCGATCGCGGCGAAGAGGTCGTCCGTCGTGCGGTAGTCGAAGTGGCCGAGCACCTTGGCGAGCGCCTTGATGGTGCGCTGCGTGGAGATGCCGTATCCCTTCTTGCGCAGCTCCTTCGCCAGCTCGCTGCGTCCGCGCTCGGCATCGTCGGACTTGCTCTCCACGTTGAAGAACTTGCGGATCTTGTTGCGCGCGGACGGCGTGGCGACGATGCTCATCCAGTCGCGCGAGGGCTTGGCGTTCTTATTGGTGAGGATCTCCACGCGGTCGCCGCTCGTGAGCTTGTGGGTGAGCGGCACGACCGACCCGTTGACCTTGGCCCCCACGCAGTGGTTTCCCACCTCGGTATGGACGGCGTACGCGAAGTCGAGCGGCGTGGAATCGCGCCGCAGGCTCATGACCTCGCCCTTGGGCGTGAACACGAAGATCTCGTGCTCGAAGAGATCGACCTTGAGGTCGTCCAGATACTCGTGAGCATCCTCGATGTCGTCCTCCACGGCCCAGTTGAGGCTCTGGCGCACCCAGCGGATGGTGGAATCGACGTTCTTATCCTCGGCGCTCATGCGACCGCGCGAATTGCCGTCCTTCTTGTAGAGCCAGTGCGCGGCGATGCCGAACTCGCTCGCCTCGTGCATCTCCTGGGTGCGGATCTGGATCTCGATGGGACGCCCGTCGGGACCGATGACGGTGGTGTGGAGCGACTGGTAGAGATTCGCCTTGGGCGTGGCGATGTAGTCTTTGAAGCGCCCGGGCATGGGATGCCAGAGCGCATGCACGGCTCCAAGCGTGGAGTAGCAGTCGCCCACCGACGCGGTGATGACGCGCAGGGCGATGAGGTCGTAGATGTCGGAGAACTCGCGGCCCTTGCGGGTCATCTTCTGGTAGATGGACCACAGGTGCTTGGGGCGGCCGACGATGCGGTAGTCGGAGAGGCCCACGCTCTTGAGCTCGTCATCGAGCGTTTTGATGGCGCCCTCGGTGTCGGCCTCGCGCTGGGCGCGGCTGTCTTGCACCATGCGGGCGATGCGCTCGTATTCCTCGGGTTCGAGCCAGAAGAAGGCCAGGTCCTCGAGCTCCCATTTGACGCTCGACATGCCCAGGCGGTCGGCGAGCGGGGCATACACGTCCATGGTCTCGCGCGCCTTGAAGATGCGGCGCTCGGGCTTGAGCGCGGCGAGCGTGCGCATGTTGTGCAGACGGTCGGCGAGCTTGATGATGACCACGCGGATGTCTTTGGACATGGCGAGGAACATCTTGCGCAGGTTGAGGGCCTGGCGCTCGTCCATGGACGAGACCTCGATGCTGGTGAGCTTGGTGACGCCGTCCACCAGCTCGGCGATATCGGCTCCGAAGCGCTCGGTGAGCTCGTCGAGGGAGGCATCGGTATCTTCAACCGTATCGTGGAGCAGGGCCGCGCAGATGCAGTCGGCGTCCATGTGGAGGTCTTGGCTGAGGATGAGCGCAACCTCGACGGGATGGTTGATGTAGGGCTCGCCGCTGCGACGGCGCTGATCGCGATGGTAGTCGGCGGCGAAGCGGTAGGCGCGCTCGATGGGCTCGATGTCGTCGGGCCCGAGGTAGGAGGAGCAGGCCTCTTCGACCAGACGCCAGTTTGCGGCTTCGGGCGCGCCCTTGGCCGACCTCTCGACCGGATCGGTCTGCCTATCCATGTGCACCCCCCTCCCCTACACCTCGACGCCGAACGACGGCGTGATGGGCCGGTTGATGTGCTGGAGCATGTCGTCCGCGTCCGACGCGAGCGCCCACGTGGAGAAGGCGTCGAACTCCTCGCGGGCCTTGAGGCCCTCGAGATAGCGGATCGATGAACCGAGATCCATCCGTACAGGTGATTCTACCATCTCTATACGGCGCGCTGTGCTGAAGCCCGACGTGGTGAGGAAGCCCAGCTCGCGGAAGATGGCGATGCCGCTCGAGACGGCGTGCTCATCGAGGAGGGTCTTGGGGTCGATGGCACGGGCGGCCTCGGCGATCGCGGCGTTGATCTCGGAGAAGCTCGTCTCGCCCGTGGACGCGCATGCGCGCTTGGAGAGGGTGCGCAGGGTGCGGTAGAGCGTGGAGAGGTCTTCGCGCGAGGGCGCCGAGCTGGCGACGATGCGCTCGTTGATCTTGGTGTCGCCCGGCCCGAACAGCAGGTGCACCCAGGCGGGCTCGCCGCTGCGTCCGGCGCGACCGCTCATCTGGTTGAATCCGATGTGGCCGAACGGCATGTGGTAGAGCACGACATGGGCGATATCGGGGAGGTTGACGCCCTCGCCGAACGCGCTCGTGGACACGATGCAGGTGAGCTCTCCCGTCCGGAACGCGCGCTCCACCTGCGTGCGCTCATCGCGCGTGAGGCCCGCGTTATAGAATGCGATGGCCTGGCCGAGCTCGGGGATCCTGCGGCGCAGCATGCGGGCGAGCGATACGGACTGCTCGCGCGAGTTGACGTAGACCACGCACTTGCGCCCCTGTGCGACCACCTGCACGAGCTCGCTCTCGCGCCCCTTGACGCCGCGCCGATCGACGAGGGAGAGGTTCTCGCGCACGGAACGATCGACTACCACGGATGAGCGGTCGATGCCCGCCAGGCGGCAGATCTCGGCGGCGACGCCGTCGGCTGCGGTGGCGGTGACGGCGAGGACCACGGGCTCGCCGAGCTGGGCGCGCACCTCGGGCAGGCTCGCATATGCGCTGCGGTTGCCCGATATGGAGAGGCCCGCATGATGGGCCTCGTCGATGACGATGAAGGCGATGCGGCCTGCGGCGAAGCGGCTGCTGTGGATGGCGAGGAACTCGGGCGTGGTGAGGATGACGTCGATGGCGCCCGCATGCAGGCGGGAGAAGACCTCGTCGCGCTCGTCGAGCGGGGTCTCGCCCGTGAGGACCACGGTCTCCATGCCCATCTCGCCGAACGATCGCGCCAGGTGGAACGATTGGTCGGCGACGAGGGCGCGCAGCGGGTAGACGAAGATGCTCGCCTTGCCCTCGATGAGGGCCGCGCGCGCCGCATGCAGATGGAAGATGAGCGACTTGCCGCGTCCGGTTGCCATGACGCAGAGGCTGCTCCGACCCGCAGCGAGCTGCTGGAGGGTTTTAGCCTGTGCGGGAAGCAGATCGTGCGTGCCGATCATGCGCCGGCGAAGCTCATCCTGGAGCCGGTCGGCGGGGAGCGCGGACAGGCGGGTCCGCTCGGCGCGGGCGTCGGAGGGGCGTTCCTCCGCAGCGTGCGCAGCATCCGTGCGCTCGACCTCGATGTTGACACCCCACGAGCGCTCGCCGCCGCCCGTCACCTGGAGCACGTGCGCGACATAGACGGCCCCCGCGTCGCAGAGCGGCGCGATGACCCGGGCGATCTGCCGACGCAGATAGCCCACATGCAGGCCTGCGGCGGTGATCACCGCGCAGGCGCACGGGTCGTAGGCGTTGTGCGGCTGGCGCACGATCGAGAGCTCCGCGCCCTCTTCGAGCGTCTGGGCGATATCCTGCCGCCCCTCGAAGGAGACGCCCACGACCTTGGTGACGAAGCTCTGCGCATCGGCGATGGAGGCGTATTCGTCGCGCGCGAGGATCTCGGGCGCCTTGGCGAAGAGCTCGTCGGCGAGCGAATGCGATGGGCTGCCGTGGACGAGGATGTCGCGCACCATGAGCTTGGGCTTGGTGCGGCCCTGCCACGTCTCGTTCACCGCGTCGAACACGATGTCGCAGCTGCCCTCGTAACCGATGAGCTGCTCGATGTTGGGTGCGCGGAACATGATGGCGGGCAGCGACGTGCGCTCGTCCGTTGCGGTGAAGCGCAGGTGCGTGCCGCCGTAGCCCACGCCCGAGCGATTCTGCATGCCCACGTCGCACACGCCGAGCAACGGCTTCTTATTGCCCTGCCCGAACGGCTGCAGGCAGTCGAGCGACGCGATGGAGTGCACGTCGAGCTCGTCGAGCGTGACGAGGGCGGTCACCTCGCCGGAATCGACGAACTGCTCTTCGGGAAGCTGGGAGAGAACGCCCTCCAAGCGCGTGCGCAGCTCGTCGAGGCGATCGGCCTCCACGGTGACGCCCACGGCGCCGCAGTGGCCGCCGAAGCGCAGGAGCATGTCGGAGCACTGCTCCACGGCGTGGAACAGATCGACGCGCCCCACCGAACGCCCGCTGCCGCGCGCGATGCCGTCGGAGATGGTGAACAGGAGCGCGGGCACGTGGTAGCGGTTGACGATGCGGCTCGCCACGATGCCCTTGACGCCCTCATGCCATCCCTTGCCCCCCACGACCACCACGCGCTCGCCCGCATAGCTGCGCTCGACCTTGGCAAGCGCCTCATCCGAGAGCTGGGCCTCGATTTCGCGGCGCTCGGCGTTGATCTCCTCGAGCTTGCCCGCGAGGATGGTCGCCTCGGCGGGATCGTCGGTGAGGAGCAGGTCGAAGGCGACATCGGTGGTGCCCATGCGGCCCGCCGCGTTGAGGCGCGGGATGATGGAGAAGGGCAGCGCGTCGGAGGTGATGGAGGCGAGATCGACCCCTGCCGTGGCGGCGAGCGCCACGATGCCGGGCCGCGTGGTGGCGCGCATGCGCGCCACGCCCTCGGCGACGAGCGCGCGGTTCTCGGGCGTGAGCAGCATCATGTCGGACAGGGTGCCCAGCGTGGCGACGTCGGTGTAGCGGCGCCAGAGCTCGGGTTGGCCCATGCGCCTGCCCAGCTCATGGGCGAGCTTGAGCGCGACGCCGGCCCCGGCGAGCTCGCGCGAGGGGCTGCTGGCTATGAGCTTGGGATCGGTCACGGGAACGCCCCGGGGAACGGAATCGCCCGGTTCGTGGTGGTCGGTGATGACGACGTCGACGCCCTGGGAGCGGAGCCACTCCACCTCGGTCGCGGCGGCGATGCCGTTATCGACCGTGATCACGAGGCTGGGATCGCAGTCGGAGATGACGCGGTTGAGCGCCTCTTCGGAAAGGCCGTAGCCCTCGCCGAAGCGATGCGGGATGTAGGGCATCACGGCGCCGCCCAGCTCGCGTAGGGCGAGCGTGAGCAGGCAGGTGGAGGTCATGCCGTCCACGTCGAAGTCGCCGAAGACGGCGATGGCCTCGTGGGTGCGCAGCGCGTGCTCCACCCTGTCGGCTGCCGCGCCCATGCCGGGGATGCCGAGGGGATCGGACCAGTCGCGGTCGAGCGAGGGCGTGAGGAACCTGCGCGCTTCGTCGATGCTGCCGACGCCGCGCGCCGCCATGATGCGGGCCACGAGCGGGCTCACGTCGAGCTCGCGTGCGAGTAGCGCCTCGATATCGCGATGCTGCTCCAGAAGCTCCCAGCGCTGGGATGTGCCGAGACGTGCCATCACGACCACGCCCGAACGCGCGTGCCGTTCTTGCTGCGGAAAGCCGGGAGCCATGGATAGGACACAGGTGCGGCCATAGTGCGGATCTGCCTTTTCAACATCGGATCACACGGAGGTGACGGGGCGCAGCCCCTTATCTGTTTATCGGCACCATTATACGGCGGCGGCGGACGAAAACCGCTGCAATGCGCGTTTTTCCCCAAACGGACGGTGCGTGTGTGCCGGATTAGAAATCGGCTGCGGCGGGCGAATCCATCCATGCCGAGAGAAACGCGCCGTACGTTCCGTCGATGATGGCGCGGCGTGCGCGGGCCATGAGGTCGAGCAGGAAGAAGATGTTATGCATGGAGAGCAGAATGCCGCCGAGCATCTCCTTCTGCCGCACCAGATGGTTGAGATAGGCCCGCGTGTACCCGCCCGTGCAGACCGGGCAGGAGCATCGCTCGTCGATCGGACCGGCGTCGTGGGCGTAGCGGGCGTTCTTGAGGTTCATCCTGCCCTCATGCGAGAAGGCGGTGCCCATGCGTGCCGTGCGGGTGGGAAGCACGCAGTCGAACATGTCGATGCCGCAGCCTACGCCGCGCACGAGCGTGGTGGGGTTGCCGACCCCCATGAGGTAGCGCGGCTTGCCCGTGGGCATGTGCTCGGATACGAGCGGGCCCAGCGACTCGAACATCACGTCGTGGCTCTCCCCCACCGAGTAGCCGCCGATGCCGTATCCGCAGAAGTCGGCGCATGCCTCGAGGTGCGCAAGCGAGCGCAGACGCAGGTCGAGATGCATGCCGCCCTGGACGATGCCGAAGAGCGCTTGGTCATCGCGCGTATGCGCCTTCCAGCACCGCTCCGCCCACATGCTCGAGAGCTCCACCGCACGCTCCACGAACGAGCGCTCGGCGGGGTAGCCCGGGCACTGGTCGAGCTGCATGATGATATCGGCGCCGAGCAGCTGCTGGATGCGCATGTTCTCCTCGGGCGTCCACGTGGCGTAGCTGCCGTCGTAGTCGACCGTGCGGAAACGCACCCCATCGTCGGTGAGCTTGACATAGTCGCCAAGGCTGAATACCTGGAAACCGCCCGAGTCGGTGAGGATGGGGCCATGCCACTGCATGAAGTCGTGGAGCCCGCCCATCTCGGCCACCGTCTCGGAACCGGGGCGCTGCGACAGATGGTAGGTGTTTGCGAGCAGGATCTTGGTTCCCAGCGAGGCGAGCGTGGATGGGAGCAGCCCCTTGACCGTCGCCTTGGTGCCGACGGGCATGAAGATGGGCGTGGGAATGTCGCCATGCGGGGTGTGGAGAACGCCTGCGCGGGCGTGGGTTGCCGGATCCTCGGCGATGATATCGAACGTGAAGTACGCGCTCATGCAGCTTGCTCCCAAAGAAGGCGTGGCGAAAAGAGAAGCCCGACGCCGTACAGGCATCGGGCCTCAGCGAACATGTTATAAGGTGACGCTCGGCGCGGTTACTCGCCGAAACCGCCGTCGACCAGCTCGATAAGGGCATCGAGGGCAACCTGCTCGTCCTCGCCATCGCATGCGATCTCGATCTTGGTGCCGGTGCCGAGGCCTGCGGCGAGGATCATCATGATCGACTTGGCGTTGACAGGGGCGGTGTCCTTGTCGACGTTCTTGATCGTGATGGCACTCGCGAACTCCTTCGCCTTGGAGACGAACTGAGAGGCGGGACGAGCATGAAGACCGGTGGCATTGATGATAGTCGTCTGTGCAGAAACCATACGAGAACTCCTCACTCTTCGGGACAGGATTCCCCCAACCGAGATTATCCTACCAAAACCCAAGCGGTATATACACAATCTTTCATATTGGTTGCAAACTCTACGTATGCAGACGGAATGGTTCACAATGTGAATGGACGATGTATCAATAAGGAGCGTACGGTGGCAGACGAACGCGAACCCAAAGACGCATATCGGCACTTCTTTGATGAAGGCGCCGCAGGAAGCTTCGGAGGCGCGGCAGGCGATGCCGGGCAGTCCTTCGGCGACCTCCCCTATCCCGAAGCCGACGCGGATCATGGCGATGAGCCCGTGCGCGGGCAGGGCGGCGGGGCGGCGGCGGGCGTGCAGCAGACGCTCACCCGCGCAGGCGAGACGGCGGCGGGAGCCGCCCGCAGCGCCGGCACGGCCATGGCGGAAGGTCTCTCGGCATTCAGAAACGTCGCGTCGGCGGTTCGCGCGCGCTCGAACGCGCGAGCCAGGCTCCGCGCCATGCAGAGCGCCCTCGAGCAGGATAGCGCCACGCTCGAGCACCGCCTCGCCATCGAGTCGGACTATATGCGCATCGCCTCCCACGAAACCGCGGAGCTACGCGACGCGCAGGGCGTCGTCGCCGAGGCAACCGCGTCCATCGAAGCCCTCTCGCAGGAGCGCGACACGCTCGGCAGGCAGCTCGCCTCGCTCAAGGCCGACAACAGGCAGACTCTGCAGCCCTACAAGACGCTCGTGGATTCCACGCGCAGCCGATCCGACGACACGAGCCGCATCCTCGGCGATGCGCGCCGCGCCGTCAAAGATGCGGAATCGCAGGTCGAGGATGCCACGCGCCGACGCGAGCAGAGCATCGCCTCGGCAAACCGCGCGCTCGACAGCGCCCAGGACCGCCTGCGCAAGGTGCAGGAGGAGCTCAAGGTCATGCAGGACAACCCCGCCGCCGCCCTCTCCGCGATCTTCGACCTCAAGGGCGAGGTCGCGCAGGAGACCGCATCCGTGGAGGCGGCGCGCACGGAGGTTCAGACGGTCACCGCCGATGCCCAGTACGCTGTCGATGCCGCCCAGAAGCAGCTCTTCACGCTGCGCCAGTCGCTCGAGACGGCCGAGGGCGACTACGAGACCGCCAAGCGCGAGGCGGAGGAGCGCCGCGCCGAGTTCGACCGTCTCAACAAGGAGTGCCTCCAGAGCGAGCAGGCGCTCCAGCGTGAGATCGACCGCCGCATAGACGGCATCGACGATGCCGAGGATATGCTGCGCAGCGCGGAGGACCGCATCATCGAGGCGCAGGGGCTGCTCGACGAGGCCAACGACATCCATGCCACGCCCGAGATCACCGAGGAGCTGCTCGCATCCGTCAGCGCGCAGAAGGCCGATATCAGCGCGCAGGAAGCACTCATCGACGAGCTCGAAGCCGCCGAGAGGAACCTGCGCGACAGCACGCGGGGCAAGCGCGTGCTCTTCATCGGCGTCATCGTGGCGGCGCTCGTGGTGCTGCTCGTCATCCTGTGGCTGGTCTTCTGGCGCGCTTAGGCGCTGATGCGTTGCGTGTGAAGGCGTGCCCTACTCGATGAGCATGGCGTCGCCGAAGGAGAGGAAGCGGTAGCGCTTCTCGATGGCCTCCGCATAGGCGGCCATGATCTGCTCGCGCGTGGCGAATGCAGAGACGAGCATCATCAAGGTCGATCGGGGCACGTGGAAGTTGGTGATCATGGCATCGACCACGTGGAAGGCGCTTCCCGGCATGAGGAAAAGGTCGGTGGTGGCGTTTTCGCGCGCGCGCAGGCGTCCCTCCTGGACATCCCAGGCGCTTTCGAGCGAGCGCACGCTCGTGGTGCCCACGGCGATCACGCGCCCGCCTGCGGCCTTGGCGGCTTCGACGGCATCCACCACGTCCCGCGGCACATGGTAGCGCTCGGTGTGGATCGCGTGATCCTCCGCGTGCTCCTCAGTCACGAGGCGGAAGGTGTCGATGCCCACCTCGAGCTCCACGGTCGCCCAGCCGATGCCCTGCTCGCGCAGGCGCTCGATGAGCGCGGGCGTGAAATGCAGCCCCGCCGTGGGGGCCGCCGCGGAGTGCTCCTCCCGCATGGCGTAGACCGTCTGGTATTTCTCGGGATCGCCCTCGTAGCTGGTGATGTAGGGCGGCAGCGGCACGCGCCCGGCCTCGTGGATGGCCTCGTCGAGCGAAAGCCCCGCAGCGGGCGTGAAGCGTACGAAGCGGCCTCCCCTGCTGCCTTCGATGAAGTCGATGACCTCGCCCGTGAGCACGACGGGCGCATCGGATGGGGCCGCGATGCCGCCCGGCCGGTACTCGATGACGGCGCCCTCCTTGAGGCGTTTTCCCGGATTGACAAGGCACTCCCACACGCCGCCGTACGGATCGAGGTCCTCGCGGCGCGAGAGCAGAAGCGTCTCCGAGACGCCGCCCGTATCGCGTTTACGCCCGACGAGGCGTGCCGGGAGCACGCGCGTCTTGTTGGCCACGAGCAGATCCCCCGGATGCAGGTACTCCACGATGTCCGAGAAGATGCGGTGCTCGATGGAGCCGTTGCCCCGGTGCAGCACGAGCAAGCGGCATGAATCGCGCGGCTCTGCGGGAGCCTGGGCGATGAGCTCGTCGGGCAGCGGGTAGTCGAAATCTGCGGTGAGCACGGGGCGATCCTCCTGTCGGGTTCTACGCGGCGCGTCCTATCTTATCCCAGATGACCCCCACGCGGG
>JAWRJQ010000009.1:0-14526 GCA_040307385.1 Atopobiaceae bacterium | reverse complement strand
CCCCCCCCCCCGCATCCTGTTGCCCGCATTTTTGTTGTGCGGTACTGTCAACGGTACGGTATTATGGGTTCTTTCGTTATGTCGTCGTAAGCAAAAGAGAGGAGGCCCGGAATGGATCTGCTATACCAGGCCGAATCCGTTTTGCATGCCGTGGTTCAATGCGGCATCCTGCTCGTGGAGTACGTCGGCGTCTTCGTGCTGCTGGTCGCTGCGGTCAAGAGCACCATCGGATATCTCAGGAAAGATCCGCACGTACGTCTCACGCTGGCCGAGGGCATTGCGCTCTCGTTGGGATTCAAGCTCGGCGGAGAGGTGCTGCGCACCGTGATCGTGCGGGACTGGGACGAGCTGGTGGTGCTCGGCGCGATCATCGTGCTGCGCGGGGCGCTGGCCTTCCTGATCCACTGGGAGATCAAGAACGGCGAGAACCGCATCGCAATCAGCAAGCGCGCCCAAGAGCTGGAAGACTAGTACGGAGGGAACTGCAGGAACCGCACTATGAAATTGCTTTCCGAAATCAGGGTCTGCGTCGGCGTCACCAACTGCACCGCCGGCATCGCCCGCACCTACCAGGCAGCCGATGCCATCAAGAAGGCCTGCACGAAACGCGGCATCAAGGTCAAGGTCGAGACCCAGGGGGCCGTCGGCGTGGAAAACGAGCTCGCGCCCAGCGAGATCGAGATGGCCGACCTCATCGTGTTCGCCAACGACGTGGAGATCAAGGATGCCGAGCGCTTCGCAGGCAAGGACGACCTCGTGTTCTCCTGCAGCCCGAGCGACGTCATCGCCAAACCCGCTCTGATCTTCAGCACGTGCGCCGCCGGATGACGGTGAGCGCAAAACGTCGACCGTTCGCGTATTCTCGTCACCGTAAGCCGTTTTATCGTAGAATGGTTATCAGTGATCGTTTTAGGGGTGGGGTCTCATGATCGAAGAGCATAAGAGGATATACAAGCTGTCGCTTGCCATAGTGCTCGCCGCTGCTGCGGTTTTCTCCCCGTTCGACCGTACGATCACCTTCAGCCTTCTGTTGGGCATCGCGCTCTACTACGTGTATCTGATCGTCCTCAACAGGTCGGTGACGATGCAGCTCGATGCGCTGCTCCAAAACCGCAGATCCCCGTTCCCCGGGTTTTTCCTCCGCATGGTCGTCCTGGCCCTGCCGCTGTTCATCGCCGTTAAATTCCAGGAGCAGTTCAACATCCTCGCAGCGTTTGCGCCGCTCTTCATCAACCACATCATGACCTTTATCCTGTATGCCCGGGAGGAGCCTGCGGCATGACGCTGACGATTCAAAAAGAAGTGCCCTCGATTCTCATCATCACGGCTCTGCTGTGCATGCTCTGCGTGTATGCCGGCAACAAGATCAAGAAGGCCGATCCGTATGAGAAGCCCACCGGCATCGTCTTCGCCGGCCTGTGGTTCGTCGAATGGGCCGACGGCCTGGTGGCATCCACCGTTCGCCCGTCCTACGTCGAACGGTTCGGCCCCTATATCGGCTCGCTGACGATGTATCTGCTCTGCGCGAACCTCTCGGGCCTCTTCGGCTTCAACGCGCCCACCATGAACCTGAGCGTCACGCTGACGCTGGCGCTGATCACCTGGGTGCTCATCCAGGCCGCAGCGTTCAAGACCAACGGCGTGCTGGGCTATTTCAAGGCCCTGTTCGAGCCCCTCCCCTTCCTGGCGATCGGCAACATCGCCGGCAAGTTCTCGCCGCTCATCTCGCTCTCCATGCGTCTGTTCGGCAACATCCTCTCAGGATCCATCCTCATGACGCTCATCTATGCGGCAACCAACGCGCTCTCCGAGGCCATCCTCGGGTGGGTCGGATTCGACTTCAACGTGTTCGGCGTGGTCATCGCACCGATCTTCCATGCGTACTTCGATGTATTTGCTGGATTTATCCAGATGTACATATTCATTTCTCTAACCATGGCGTTTGTAGCCAACGAGTTGGGCGACGAGTAGGAGGAAACATGGATATTGGTAGGGGCCTGGTTGCCATCGCGGCGGCGATCGCCGTCTTCACCGGATTCTCGACCGGATTCGGCGAGGGCATGGTAGGTTCGAAGGCCGTCGAGTCGGTGGGTAAGAACCCCGAGGCAATCGACAAGATCCGCACGATGATGATTCTCGGCGACGGCATCTCCGAGACCTGCGCCATTTACGGCCTGCTCATCGCGCTCATTTTGATCTTCCTGTTCGCATAAGGCGGAGGCGCGGCGTGGATATCGAAGTTGCCGAGCAACTCTTTCCGAACATCCTGACGATCGTCACCCAGCTCTGCGCGACGGGCATCCTGCTGTACTTCGCCAAGAAGTACCTCTGGAAGCCGGGGCGCGAGATGGTTGCCAAACGCCAGGAATTCATGCAGAGCAAGATCACCGATGCCGAGCGGCTCAAGGTCGAGGCCGAGGAGCACAAGGCAACGGCCGCAGCCGAGCTTAAGAGCACGCAGGCACGCGCCAAGAGCATGATCGAGAACGCCAAGAGCGAGGCCACCGACGCGAAGGAGCGCATCCTCGAGGAGGCCAACCGCCAGGCGGAGGCCACCATGGAGAAGGCGAACCTCAACATCGAGAAGCAGAAGGCGGAGATGCGCAAGGATCTCCAGCGCGAGATCGTCGATGTCGCCTTGGCGGCCAGCACCATGCTGATGGGCAAGGAAGACCTCGACGAGCAGGATCAGCGTGCGATCGAATCATTCGTGAAGGAGATTCAGGATGAATCAGATCGCTGAGCGATACGCGCAGGCGTTCTTCTCGCTTGCCCACGATGAGGGTAAGGTTGCCCAGCTCAAAGGCGAGGCAGCTGCCCTGAGAACGGCATGCAGCCGCGAGTTCGTGCGCCTGCTCGGCAATCATGCGATCACCAAGGATGAAAAGAAGGCCGTCTTTCGCGAGAGCCTGCCGGGTGCCGACAAGCACCTGATGAACTTCCTCTATCTGCTGGTCGACAGCGGGCGGGGCAGCCATCTTCCCGAGATCCTCGATGGATTCATCTCATACTGCAACGACGAGCTGAACATCCAGGAGGTCATGGTGTACTCTGCCCGGCCTCTCTCAGACGAGGAATCGGGCAAGCTGAAGGATGCCATCGGCGCCAAGCTCGGCAAAGAGGTCGAGATCACCAACCGGATCGACGAGAGCCTGCTCGCGGGAACGCGCATCTTCATAAACGATCGTGTCTACGATTCGTCGCTGAAGGCGCGTGTCAGGTCTTTGAAGGAAGAGTTACTGAAGGAAAGCTGGTGACGGAGTGGACCTCAAACCACATGAAATCAGCGCTTTGATCAAGGAACGTATCAAGCACTACGAAGACAAGATCGAAGCAGACGATATCGGGCGTGTCATCACCGTGGGCGACGGCATCGCGCTTGCACAGGGTCTCGACAAGGCCATGGCCTCCGAGCTGGTCGAGTTCGAGGACGGCACCATCGGCATGATCCTCAATCTCGAGGAGGAGTCGGCGGGCATCGTCATCCTGGGCAGCGACCGCAATATCAAAGAGGGCCAATCCGTCAAGCGCACCAAGCAGATCGCCGAGGTGAAGGTGGGCGATGCCATGCTCGGCCGCGTGGTTAACGCGCTGGGCGAGCCCATCGACGGCATGGGCCCCATCGAGAGCAGCGCCTACCGCCCCATCGAGCGCGTCGCGCCCGGCGTCATGACCCGCAAGAGCGTCCATCAGCCTCTGATGACGGGCCTCAAGGTCATCGACTCGATGATCCCCATCGGAAAGGGCCAGCGCGAGCTCATCATCGGCGACCGCCAAACCGGCAAGACGGCCATCGCCATCGATACCATCATCAACCAGAAGGACAAGGACGTCCGCTGCATCTACGTGGCCATCGGCCAGAAGGCGTCCACCGTCGCGCAGCTGGTCGAGCGGCTCAGGCAGAGCGGCGCCATGGAATACACCACGGTCGTCGTGGCAACGGCCTCCGAGTCGGCGCCCATGCTCTACATCGCGCCCTATGCGGGCTGCGCCATCGGCGAGGAGTGGATGGAGCAGGGCAAGCACGTCCTGATCGTCTACGATGATCTCTCCAAGCACGCCGTGGCCTACCGCGCCATGTCGCTTTTGCTGAGAAGGCCGCCGGGACGCGAGGCGTTCCCGGGCGACGTGTTCTACCTGCATTCGCGCCTGCTGGAGCGCGCCTGCAAGCTCAACGACGAGCTCGGCGGCGGATCCATCACCGCCCTGCCCATCATCGAGACGCAGGCGGGCGACATCTCGGCATACATCCCCACCAACGTCATCTCCATCACCGACGGCCAGCTGTTCCTGCAGACGGAGCTGTTCAACGCGGGCATCCGCCCGGCGGTCGATTCGGGCCTGTCGGTGTCGCGCGTGGGTTCCGCCGCGCAGACCAAGGCCATGAAGGCCGTCGCCAGATCGCTCAAGCTCGAGCTCGCGCAGTATGCCGAGCTTCTGAGCTTCACGCAGTTCGGCAGCGATCTCGATCCCATCACCCAGAAGACCATCGACCATGGCGCGCGCCTGCAGGCCATCCTGGTGCAGCCCCAGTACTCCCCGCTCACCATGCCGCAGCAGGTCGTCTCGCTCTATGCGGTGGAGAACGGCTATCTCGATCAGATCGCCGCCGAGGACGTCTCCGCATTCGAGCAGGTGCTTCATCGCACCATGCAGTCCGGCCATGCCGGTTTGCTCGACGCCATCGAGGAGCGGGGCGAGCTCGACGACGCCATGACCGAGGAGCTCAAGGCGGGTATCGAAGAGGCTATGCACGACTATCTGCTGATCAACGGAGCGCAGTAGCATGTCAGGAAACCGGCAGGCCATACAATCGCGCATCCGCTCGGTGGCGTCGACCAAGAAGATCACCCGCGCCATGCAGATGATCGCCAACGCCAAGCTGGTGAAGCAGCGCAAGTTCATGGAGCGCAACCGCTTCTACTCCAGCGAGCTGCAGAAGCTCGTGAACGAGATCCTGCAGTCGGAGCAGCCGCTGCGCTCGATCTTTCTCAAAGAGCACGCGAGCACTGCCGCCTACACCATCTTCTTCTGCTCCGATCTGGGCCTGTGCGGCGGCTACAACGCCAACGTCATCAAGTTCGCCGTGCAGAACCTGGCCAAGGAGGATCCCATCCTGATCGTGGGCGCCCATTCCTACGGCCATATGGTCCGGGAGGGCTTCAACGTTGTCAACAGCAGGCCCATCTCCGTGGACACCATGGATGAGACCACGCTGACCGAGGCCATCGACGGCGCGATCGACCTGTTCCTGAAAGATGAAGTCGGCTCGATCCAGATCTGCTATACGCGCTTCGTCAACACCATCACCTTCGAGCCCACGCTCAACGTGCTGCTCCCCTACACGAAGCGGCCGAACGGATTGACGGACAACTCGAACAGGATCCTCGACGTTATCTTCGACCCCAGCATCGACGAGGTGCTCGATCAGCTCATCACCCAGATGGTCCACAACGTTGCCTATGCCAACTCGCTCGAGGCCAAGGCCGCCGAGCAGGGAGCGCGGCGCCTGGCCATGGAGACGGCAACCGACAACGCCGATGAGCTCGAGGAGAAGCTCGTACTTCAGTTCAACCAAGCACGTCAGGCTGCGATCACGCAGGAACTGACCGAGATAATCGGCACTGCTAATGCGCTGTAAAGAGGAATGATGATGAGCAACGAAGGCAAGATCATACAGGTCATCGGTCCGGTCGTCGATATTCGCTTCGAAGACTGCGATCTGCCCAACCTCAACAATGCCATCGAGGTTTACAAAGAGGATGGCAGCAACATCATCGTGGAAGTTGCCCAGCACACCGGCGACGACACGGTGCGCTGCATCTCGATGGCCTCCACGGACGGCCTGGTGCGCAACAGCCGCTGCGTCGACACCGGCGGCCCCATCACCGTGCCCGTGGGCAAAGACATCCTCGGCAGGATGTTCAACGTCCTGGGCGAGCCGATCGACGGCCTCGACCCCGTGAACGGCTCCGTCGAGCGCAGGCCCATCCACCGCAGCGCCCCCACGTTCGCCGACCAGTCAACCGCCTCCGAGATCCTCGAGACGGGCATCAAGGTCATCGACCTGCTCTGCCCGTACGCGCGCGGCGGCAAGATCGGCCTGTTCGGAGGCGCCGGCGTGGGCAAGACCGTCCTCATGCAGGAGCTCATCCACAACATCGCCATCGAGCATGGCGGCCAGTCGGTCATCGCCGGCGTGGGCGAGCGCACCCGCGAGGGCAACGACATGTACCATGAGATGAAGGACTCCGGCGTTCTCGAGAAGACCGTCCTGGTCTACGGCCAGATGAACGAGCCGCCGGGAGCGAGGATGCGCGTGGGCCTCTCCGGCCTCACCATGGCGGAGTATTTCCGCGATCACGACCATCAGGACGTGCTGCTGTTCATCGACAACATCTTCCGTTTCACGCAGGCGGGATCCGAGGTATCGGCGCTCTTGGGCCGCATGCCCTCGGCCGTTGGCTACCAGCCCACCCTCGCCACCGAGATGGGCCAGCTGCAGGAGCGCATCACGTCCACCGCAGACGGGTCGATCACCTCGGTCCAGGCCATTTACGTGCCCGCCGACGACCTCACCGACCCTGCTCCCGCCACCACCTTCTCCCACCTGGATGCACGCACGGTGCTCGATCGTTCCATCGCCTCGCTGGGCATCTACCCCGCCGTCGATCCGCTCGACTCGTCGTCGCGCGTGCTCGACCCGCTCATCGTGGGCATGGAGCACTACCAGGTTGCCCACGGCGTGCAGGAGCTGCTGCAGCGCTACAAGGAGCTGCAGGACATCATCGCCATCCTGGGCATGGAGGAGCTGTCCGACGAAGACAAGCAGGTGGTGGCCCGCGCGCGCAGGGCACGCAACTTCCTCTCGCAGCCGTTCAACGTTGCCGAGCAGTTCAGCGGCATCGCCGGCAAGTACGTTCCGCTCAAGGAGACGGTGCGAAGCTTCAAAGCCCTGCTCAGCGGTGCATACGACGACTATCCCGAGCAGGCCTTCATGTTCGCAGGCACCATCGAGGACGTCGAGGAGAAGGCCAAGGAGCTTGGCTATGCAGTTTGATGTCACGATCAACACGCCGCGCGGCCTCTATAAGCAGACGAAGGCCTCCATCGTGAACGTCGTCTCGAGCGACGGTCAGCGGGGCATCCTGCCCAACCACGTGCCCATCGTCGTGTCGCTCGCCGTGTCGAAGATGACCATGGAAGAAGAGGAGCGGGAGACCTACGCCATCAGCGGCGGAATCCTCTTCTTCCGCAACAATCAATGCACCATCCTCACGCCGGCGATCGAGAACGTGCGCGACATCGACGTCGAGCGCGCCCGGCTGGCCAAGGAGCGCGCCGAGGAGCGTCTCAAGTTCCACGACGAACACATCGATATGGTTCGGGCGCAGGTTGCCCTGCAGCGGGCGATCAACCGCATCAACGTGAAGCAGGGTTCCCGCTAGGATCTGCCCCGCTCGGCTCTGCGCGAGCGCTTACTCGAGCTCGACAGCCTCATACAGCGTCTCGTCGCCCTCAAAGCGCACGAGGTACCCTCCTCCATCGCGCGCGGCCGCCTGGCAGGTCGCGCCCGTGTCCTCAACGACAGCATCCTTCCACACGAGTTCATCGGAGTCGACCTCGGCCGGTGCCGCTTCCCGAACGGCAAGGCGGCGACCGTCCGTGAGCACGACCGTTGCGGTGCCGGAGGCATGGGGCGCATCCGGGTCGTGTGCGTGCGCGTCCTCCGCCTCGAACGCAGCTCCGTCGACGGCTTCTGCGGACATCTCGCTGGCAGCGCCGTCCGGAGCGTTGCTCGCGTGAAGCGACGGAATGAGCCGTCCTCCCACGAACACCCCTATGAGCAGGACGGCGGCGATCGAGGGCGCGATCCACGCATGCCTGCGGCGAGGCTTGGAGGGAAACGGCGCCACCGCGCCTGCGGGCTTGTCCGCGTCGCGGGCGGCCTCTGCGGCACGGAGGTTGGCGAGGATGCGCTCCTCAGCATCAGGTGAGAGCTCCGCGTGCTCATATGCGCCGCGAATCCGTTCGTCAAGCTGCTCATCCGTCATGTCGCGTCACCTCCCAGCTCCTTTCTCAACAGCGCCCGTGCATCCGCCAGCCGGTTCCGAACGGTGGAAGGTGGCGAACCCACCATACGGGCGATCTCGTCGGTCTTCCGCCCCTCGTAGTAAAACAGGACGAGCACGTCCTGATACTTCTCGGGCAGACGGCAGATGGCCTGCATGACCTCGCTCGGCTCGTCCGAAAAGGCTTCGTCCTCCACGCTCGGCTCGGGCACGGTTTCGTCGAGCGCGACCACACGGCGGTATGCGGCGCTCTTGAGCACGTCGAGGCAGCGGTTCTTGGCGGTCACGATGAGCCAGGCCTTCTCATGCTCCTCATCCTCGAAGCTGCGCGGATGCTCCACCAGCTTCATGAACGTTGCCTGAACCGCGTCCTCGGCTGCCGCAGACGACCCCAGATAGGAGTAGCACAGGCGGTATACCGTCTGGACGTGACGGCGGTAGATCGCCTCGATGCCGCGTTCCCTATGAGTCACCTGCCCTCCTTATCGATAACACGAACATGTGCGCTTGTTTGTCGCCGTTATATTATCGTACATGCCCGTCGCCCGTGAAGCTCCGGCATTCGCCATTCGCGGGGTATCCCCCTCGGGGACAACCTGCCCGCCTTTGAGGTACGATTATTACTTATCGCACGCAGGGCAAGCGGAGGGAATGCGCGTGGACGAGGTTTTCCAACAGGAGCAGGCACATCTTTGCAAGGTCTATGCACAGCTCGAGCAGATCCGCGACGCTCTCACCGCAGACCTCGAGTCCGATCACGAAGGCGCCGCCCAAGACCTTATCGCCATGAGCGAAGAGGTGCGCCTCAATTTCAACAGCGCCGACGAGACCATGGAGACGCTCGCCGCCATCGAAACCCTGAACAGCGTCATCGATGCCTACAACCAGTACCATGACATTAAGGTCGATGAGCTCAGGCGCGCCCTCCTGCTGCTCCGTCAGCCGTACTTCGCCAAGGTCACGCTCAAGATGCGTCACGGCAGACCCCCGCGCGACGTCTACATCGGCGCTGCGGGCATGACCGACGAGCGCTCCATCCCCTTCATCGTCGACTGGCGCAGCCCCGTGGCAGAAACCTACTATAACCAGCAGATGGGCGAGACGAGCTACCTTGTCGACGGCAAGCCGCGCACCGTCGAGCTGCTGCTGCGCCGTCAGTTCGACATCGTACGCGATCGTCTCAACATGTACTTCGACACGACCGTCGCCATCGAGGACTCGCTGCTGCTCGCGGCGCTCAAGGCCAACCATTCCGAGAAGCTCCGAGCCATCACCGCCACCATCCAGCGCGAGCAGAACATCGCGGTGCGCCACGACGATGTGCCCGTGCTGCTTGTGAGCGGCATCGCGGGGTCGGGAAAGACGAGCGTCATGCTGCAGCGCATCGCCTTCCTCTTCTATCAGATGCGTGCCACGCTCGACCCCGCGCAGGTGTTCCTCTTCACGCCCAATCAGATGTTCGTGCACTACATCGACACCGTGCTGCCCACGCTGGGCGAATCGAACCCGCAGACGGTTACCTGGGACAGCTTCGTCGCATCGCTGGGCCTCGCGGATCGCAACTCCGGCGCGCTCGGAGATGCCTCTGAGCTGCGGCGGATCGAGCGGGCCGTGGCGTCCATGGAGCTTGAGGCGGACGATGTGCGCGAGATCAAGGTCGATGGGGTGAGGCTGCTCTCCGCAACGCAGATTAAAAACGCGCTCGACAAGTTCAGCCGCATTCCCACCGGCCCGCGCCTTATCGCGCTTGTCGAGGATGAGTTGCACGAAAAGCTCGAGCGCCGCTTCGACCAGTTGGCCAAGGACAGCGAGATCCAAGAGGATATGCTCGGCCTCGACGTGGACGACCAGCTGAGCTATTTCGATTCCACCGTCGTCCCCTACGACGAGGAGGAGACGCGCGCGCTTTCCCGCATCTACGCGGCAAAGCGCTTCGCTGCGGCCCATGATGCCATCGATAGCGCGGCGTGGCTGCGCATCGACCGCATCGGCATGCGTCTGCTGGGCAGGAGCGACCTCACCGCTGCGGAGTGGCTCTACACCAAGCTGCTCGTGGCGGGCGGCCAGGCCAAGCATGTGCGCTACGTCATGATCGATGAGGTGCAGGACTATTCCGAAGTGCAGCTCATGGTGCTTGCGCGATACTTCTCTGCAGCCCATTTCCTGCTGTTGGGCGATGAGAACCAGGCCATCTACGAGCATGCTGCCGGATTCGATGCCATCCGCGCGATCTTTTCGTCCGTGCACGGGGAGGTTGCGGAGTGCGCGCTCACCACGAGCTATCGCTCGAGTCCCGAGATCACCGAGCTCTTTGCGAGTCTGCTCGATGAGGACGTTGCCAGGAACCTCGCCTCGGTGCAGCGCGAGGGCACGGCGCCGCAGCGCATCGTGTGCGCGAATCGGGATGAATACCTTGGAGAACTGCGCCGCTTGGTGGGCGAGGCGCACGGTGCGGGCGGCCTCACCGCCATCATCGCCCAACGGAAGGAGACGGTGCATTGGCTCAAGAGGCAGCTTGGCGAGGCCGTGCGTCCGCTCGAGCGCGACGATGCCCTCCCCGCGTCCGGCGTGGTGCTGCTCACGCTTGCGCTCGCCAAGGGCCTCGAGTTCGACCATGTGATCATCGCTGATGCCGACGAGCGCGACTACCCCGATACGCCGCTTTCCAAGCGCCGCCTCTACACCGCCATCTCGCGTGCCGTGCATAAGGTGACTCTGCTGGCGCAGGGCGGTCTCACGCCGCTTCTGAGGTAACGCGCGGCTGTGGCGAGAAACCCGTCGTCTTTGCCGCGCACGGCGTGGGACCGTGAGTCCTGGGACACCACGTCCCTCCGAGCCGCAGCCCCCCAGAGCCACGCTCGAAGCTCTCACACCATGGCCTCCCGAGCCGCGTCCGAAGCTCTCAAACTACGCATTAGTTTTCTCTCAGAAAAAATGCCGACATAAAAGCCCAGTTGGCATTTGATCAAAAGCTCTGAGAAGAGAACTAATGCGTAGTTTTGGCGAGAGACCGGAGCGTGTTTTTTGGGAAACATGCGTACCAAACGGCACGGACTTGAGGATCCGCAACGAAAAAAGCAGGCCACCGTTGCGCGGCGGCCTGCTGATGGTGCAGCGCCATATCGAGCTTCTCGGCACGCGGACGATCAGCCTGTTGCAGTTGGCGCCCCCTCTCCTAGCGCACCATCGATTCGACAAACCAGATGTTCTTGCTGTACTGGCCGATATGGTCTTCCATCATGGCAACGACCTCGAAGGCATCTTGGTCGTCGGCAGCCTTGCGCAGTGCGGTTGCCTGAGTCTTGAGGTGCTTCATATCGGCAAGCAGGATCGCGAGAGCATCGGGAATGGCGATCTCAGTGGAAGCGAGCTCCTCGATATCCGCCAAAGCCAGGTAATCCTTCAGCGAAGCGGCCGGCAGTTCCCCGTTCATACGGATAAGCTCTGCAACCTCGTCAAGGGAATCGGCGTAGCCGTCATAAATGCCCTCCAGGTACTCGTGGACGGCCTTGAACTGCAGCCCCACGACGTTCCAATGCAGGTTGTGCATCTTGATGTAGGAGACGCCGAGATTGGCGAGGTAGTTGTTCAGCTGGGTGGTGAGTTCCTTGGTCATGATGTTCTCCTTTTCTTTGAAAACCTGTCGGTTCCTTCTTGCTGACATCACTATAGCGGAAGTGGAGAACATTATCAATAACGATTATCATTATTATTAGAAAATCTTCCAAGGCGGGGCTGCAGGCTGTGCGCTGCAGTATGATAGCTGGGCTCAGCACTGCCAACGCGATGCATATCCGAAGGATTGGGGGATCATGGACGCGCAGCTCTTCAAGATGCCGGACCTTCTGAGGAAGCGTTTGAGTGCCCACGAAGAGGAGCGGGAGCAGCGTGCTGTGCTGGCGCTTTCCGCCCTTATGTTCGTCATCTCGTTCATAATCACCGGGCTCGGCTTCAGGCTCGGTATCCGGCCTGCTATCCGTTGACGACCCTTGCCCAGTCGGACTTGAAGCTTTCGAGGCCGCGGTCGGTAAGCGGATGCTGCAGGCGCTTCTTGAGCGCAGCGAACGGCACGGTGGCGATATCGGCTCCAAGCAACTCAGCCTGGGCCACATGGCTGGGCGTGCGAACGGATGCGGTGATGATCTCGGCCTGGCCGTCGACGTTCTTATCGGTCCAATCGTAGCTCTTCACTGCACCGACCACGTTGGCAAGCTGCTCGATGCCATCCTCGGCTATATCGTCGAAGCGCCCCACGAACGGACTGATATAGCGAGCGCCGGCGTTGGCGGCGAGCAGCGCCTGAGGTACGGAGAACACAAGCGTCATGTTGATGCGCACGCCCTCGGAGGCACGCTGATGCGTCGTGGCGAGTGCCTCGATTGGGTATGCGGTTGGAGCATGTTGGCGCATTGTAGGCTGATAGCAGGATACAGATGGAAGCACGATCTCCATCGAAGAGCGATGCGTTTAGCCATCCTCAAGTATCTGGCGTATCGGAAGATCTCAGCAACCGACGCGTGTTTGCAGCGGTTATTGCCACCGTAGAGATGTTGTGCAGTAAAGCGGCAGTGTTCGGCGATAGCACCGGCACGAGGCCGAGGACGATCAAGGCGGAGTTGAAACCGACGATCATGCGGTAGCCAAAGCGGATACGGCGCATGAGCCTGCGAGACAGTTCGCGCAGAACGACGAGCGATTCGAGCGAGCTTCCCATAACAGAAACATCTGCTACAGCTCGGGCGATGTCGCTTGCATCGTTGAGCGCTACCGAGACGCTCGCGGCAGCTAGGGCGGCTGAATCGTTGATACCGTCGCCTACCATGACCACGGTATGGCCTGCGGCTTCAAGCTCTTCCACGAAACGCAGCTTGTCCTCGGGCAGCGCTTGTGCGCGGTATTCGTCCATGCCCAGCTCAGCCGCCACCGACTGTGCGCAGTTTTCCGAGTCGCCCGTGAGCATGACCTGGTAATCTATCCCTGCTTTGCGCAGCTGCGCAAGCACGCCTGCGGCCTCGGGCCGCAACGGGTCGGCAATGCACAGCGCTGCCTCCAACCTGTTTCCCACCGCCAGGAACACGGTCGAGGCACGGGGGGCTTCGCGTTCAAGCAGCGCATCGAGCCCCTCGGGCTTCGGTATCCCTTCATCATCAAAAACGAAATGCGCGCTCCCCAAGCAGACCCTCTTGCGCCCAACCTTGGAAACGATGCCATGGGCAACCACGTACTCGACCTCGGCATGGACCTCATCTTCATGGCGGGCACCGGCATCTTTCGCAGCCTGCACGATGGCTCGGGCCAGGCTATGGGGGAAATGCTCTTCCAGGCAGGCTGCCAACCTCAGCGCTTCGCGCTCTTTCATGCCGTTGAAGGTGATGATGCGCTCGACTTTTGGGGCCGCCGTTGTCAGCGTGCCGGTTTTGTCGAAGACGATGACATCGGCATTGGCAAGCGCTTCCAGGTACTTCCCGCCTTTTACTATCGCGCCCAGATCGGATGCCTCGCGCATCGCGCTCATAACGGAAACGGGTGTGGAAAGCTTGATGGCGCAGCTGAAGTCGACCATAAGCACGCTCGAGGCCCGTGCGATGTCGCGCGTGAGGCCCAGGGTGGCAAGGAAGGTTGAAAGCGATGCCGGCACGAGGGAGTCCGCCAGGCGTTCTGCCTTGCCCTGTACCCTTGCCTTCAGCTCGGATGATTCCTCCACCAGCCGCACTATCTGATCCATGCGGGATGAGCCCGCCAGAGCATCTGTGCGCACGACAAGGGAACCTTCCTCGCACACAGTGCCTGCGAATACCTTCGTGCCCTCATGCTTTTCGACGGACGTCGCCTCTCCCGTCATGGCGGCCTCGTTCACGCTTGCATCGCCTGAAACGACGGTGCCATCCACGGGAACGGCTTGCCCGCTGCGGACGTGGATCATGTCGCCGATCTCAAGATCGGCAAGCTGGACTTCCGCATCGGTCCCATCCTCGCAGACCATCCACACCGTTTCTGCACGCGTAATCAGGCTTTCCTGCAATGCAATGCGCGTACGGGCGCTCACGTGCCGCTGCAACGTATCGGAAATGCCCAGCAAAAACATGATGTTGGCCGCTGAGGCGAAATTGCGTTGGAGCAAGGCAACGGCGACGGCCGCAGCATCAAGAGCTTCGACCGTGAATCTGCCGCCCAAGACGCTCCGTATGCCGCCGATGACAAAGGGAATTGCCCGAATGATGGTTATAGCAGCGCCCAATTGCGGAGGCATGAGCATGCGCACCGCACTGCGGCGCAGCACCATGGTGGCAATATCGCGGTAGAAGCCGCTGTTCTCCGAGACGAGCGAGGCGTCTGCATGCAGATCGCCCTTAGGAAGCGCAAGCGCATCCAACCCGTCAAGATACTCAAACGCATGGGCGCGCGCCGCATCGTCACCGGGAGCATAGATGATCAGAACCGATCCATTGGCCGG
>JAWRJQ010000008.1:0-10436 GCA_040307385.1 Atopobiaceae bacterium | reverse complement strand
CCATCCTGACCGTCAACGCGACCGACGACGTTTGCCGCTATCTGGTGGAGGACAAGGGCCGCATCGTCTTCGTGGGAGACGAGCTTCCACGCGCCTATGACGGCCAGCCCCGCATCAGCCTGGGTCAGCGGGCGCTCGTCCCCAGCTTCGTCGATACGCATGAGCACTTCGCGAGCTTCGCCACGTTCAATGCGGGCCTCAACGTCATGGATGCGCGTTCGAACGAGGAGATCAAGCAGATGGTCTCCGATTTCGCCGCGCGCTCCAAGGCCAAGACCCTCATCGCCTTCGGCGCCTCGCCCTACTCGGTGGAGGAGGGGCGCCTGCTTTCGCGCACGGAGCTCGATTCCGTATGCCCCGACCGGCCCTTCATGATGGGCAAGTACGACGGGCACGCCTGCGTGGTCAACTCCAAGCTGCTCGCGCTCATCGACGACAAGGTGCGTGGCCTGCGCGGCTATCATCCCGACACGGGCGAGATGAACCAGGAGGCCTTCTTCGCCGTCTCCGACTTCATCTCCGCATCGCTCTCGCTTCCCGAGCTCGTCTCCAATATGCTCGACGCCATGGACTATCTGGCTCGCAAGGGCATCGGCATGGTGCACACGGTCTCGGGCGTGGGCTTTGCCGGCGATCTCGACATCACGCTCGAGAAGATCGTGGGCAAGGCCGCGCAGCACGGCTTCCAGATGCGCGTGTTCCCGCAGTCGATGGACGTGAAGACGGCCACCTCGCGCGGCCTCCCGCGTATCGGAGGCTGCTTCGCCTGCGCTCTCGACGGCTGCTTCGGCTCGGCAGATGCCGCCCTGATCGAGCCCTATCTCGGATCCGACGACACGGGCGTGCTCTACTACACCGACGAGCAGGTCATCGAGTTCTGCACGGCCGCCCACGAACTCGATTTGCAGATAGAGATGCACGCCATCGGCGATGCGGCCTTCGCGCAGGCCGCACGCTGCCTCAAGGCCGTCCTCGACGCGCATCCGCGCGCGGACCACCGCCACGGCATCATCCACGACTGCCTGCCCACCGAGGAGGGCATCGACATCTGCGCCGCATACGGCATCCAGATGCCCCTGCAGACCTCCTTCATCGACTGGCCGCAGGAACCCGACAGCTATCTGCAGGCGCTGCTCGGCCCTGAGCGCGCGGGCCGCCTGAACCCCCTGCGCACCTTCTGGGACAAGGGCATCGTCGTCTCGGCGGGCTCCGACGCGCCCTGCACCGATCCCGATCCCATCATGTGGATGGACAAGGCCGTCAACAATCCCAACGAACGCGAGCGCCTCACGCGCAAGGAGGCATTGCGCATGTGCACCTACAACGGCGCCTGGACCACCTTCGACGAGATCGATCGAGGCTCGCTCGAGCCCGGCAAGGTCGCCGACATGGCGATGCTCTCGGCCAACCCCTACGAGGTCTCCGCCCGAGAGCTCGGCTCCATCAAGGTGGAGCGTCTCATCCTCGGCGGCGAGACGTACCGCCCGCAGTCCAAAAACGTCGCGGCTGCTGTGATCCGCGGCCTTACGAGCGGGGCGAAGATCTAGATGAGTAGGGCGAAACGCGCCATCATCCTCGCTGCCGGCGTGGGCAAGCGCATGGCGCCGCTCTCATACGAGCTGCCCAAGGCCTTGCTTTCCGTGCGCGGCGAGGTGCTTATCGAGCGGCTCATCCGCCAGCTCCACGAGGCGGGCATCCGCGACATCACGGTGGTCACCGGCTATATGAAGGAGGCCTTCTTCTATCTGGAAGATCTGCTCGGGGTGCAGGTGGCCATCAATCCCCATTACGTGTGGCACGGCAACGCCTCGAGCTTGCTCACGGTGGCGGGCCTGCTTCCCGGATCGTTTGTCTGCGCGTCCGACCAGTACTTCGATGAGAACCCCTTCTTGGTTGACGCATCGTGCTCGTCCTGCTGCTGCGTGCACGGCGATCCGGACCGTCAGGGATGGCGCGCCGTCATAACAGGCGAGGGGATCATCTCCGCGCTCAGCAGGGGAGCGGGGGATGCGCCCCGCATCAGAACCCCGCTCTTCCTGTCCGAGGCCGATGGGGCGGTTGTGACCAAGGCGCTCGTGCATGAATCAGCGCAGCCCGGCTTCGCCGACGTGCATTGGGACGATGTGCTCTCCCGTTATCTGGGCGAGCTGTGCGTGCATGCCCGCGAAATCGATGTGCATGCCGTGCACGAGTTCAAGAGCTTCGAGGATCTCGTGGCCTTCGACCAGGCGTTCGTCGACAACGTGGACTCGTCGATCCTCGATAACATCTGCTCGGTCCTCGGATGCGGCCGTCGCGACATCTCCAACATCGCCCCCATAAGCCAGGGCCTCACCAACCTCTCGTTCAAGTTCTCGGTGGAGGGCCGGCCTTTCGTCTATCGCCATCCCGGGCGGGGCACCGACGAGATCATCAACCGCGCCGCCGAGGCCCATGCGCTCGGCATCGCCAAGCACCTTGGCCTCGATGAGACGTTCATCTACGAGGATCCCGTCTCCGGATGGAAGATCTCTCGCTTCATCGAGGGATGCGTGCCCTTCGACTATCGTAACGCCGACCACGTCGCCCGAGGCCTCGCGCTCGCGCGGAGGCTCCACGACAGCGGCGAGACCTCGCCCTGGTCGTTCGACTTCTGGGATGAGGCCGTGAACATCGAGGGGCTGCTGCGCAAGATGTCGTATCCGCTGCCGAGGGACTTCTCCGAGGTGTTCAGCCGCGCCGAGCGCGTGGCCAGGCACATGGCCCGGGAGCATGCGCCGGCCTGCCTGTGCCACAACGACTTCTATGGGCCCAACTTCCTCGTGCACGGCGACGACATGTGGCTCATCGACTGGGAGTATTCCGCCATGGGGGATCCCGCATGCGACATCGGCAACTTCGTCGCGCAGGGCTCGGGCTATACGGTCGAGGAGACCGTGGAAATCCTGCCGCTGTACTTCGGGCATGAGCCGAGCCCCGAGGAGGTGCGCCACTGCCTCGGCGCCGTGGGCGTGGTGGGCTACTACTGGTATGTGTGGGCCATCTTCAAGGAGGCGCAGGGCAACCCGGTGGGAGAATGGCTCTATGTTTGGTATCGGGCAGCCCGCGACTACTGCGATGCCGCCCTCACGTTGTACGAGGCGCAGGAGGGTGCGCATGCCTAGGTTGACGCAGGAACGCTTCGATGAGCTCGTCGCCCGCGCGGAGGCGGGCACCGCAACGCAGGGGGAGCTCGACGAGCTCGAACCCTACCGCGCCAAACGCGCCGTCATGCTCGCCTCCGGGTTCGGATCGCGCATGATGCCCGTCACGGAGACGCGGCCCAAGCCGCTCGTGCGCGTGAACGGAGTACGCATCATCGACACGCTGCTCGATGCCCTGCTCGCTGCGGGCGTGGACGAGATCTGGCTCGTGCGCGGGTATCGCGCCTCCGACTTCGACGAGCTGCTCGAGGCCTATCCCACCATCCGTTTCATCGACAATCCCGCTTACGCCGAGACCAACAACATATCCTCCGCCGTGCTCGCCAGAGAGCACTTCGAGAATGCCTACGTGTTCGAGTCGGACCTCTATCTCAAGAACCCTTCGCTCATCACACGGTACCAGTTCCGGTCGAACTACCTGGGCGTGAGCGTGGAGCACACCGATGACTGGTGCTTCGTGACGCGCGGTGGGCGCATCGTCGATCTCAAACGGGGCGGCGACGCCTGCCACCATATGTACGGCATCTCATACTGGAACGCCGAAGATGGACGCAAGCTTGCCGAGGACCTTCCCCGCGCGTTCGAAGACGAGGCGACCAGGCAGCGGTTCTGGGACGACGTGCCCTGCGTCATCTGCAACGACCGCTACAGCATCGCGGTGCGTGCGTGCACCTTCGACGACATCGATGAGATCGACTCCTTCGACGAGCTCTGCGAGATCGACGCGAGCTATCGGGGTTGGACATAGCCCTCTCAAGCCGCGCCTGCGCACGTATGAGGATAATCCGTGTAGCTGTCCCCTGTCTGCGCTTCATATGTAATAAAGAGTAAACTTCTGTTCCTGTGTGGTAGAAGAATGCGAATAAGGATCGTGGAGGCACATGGACCCGTCGAATTTGAGCAACTACATCGATCCCGGCACCGGCAGCATGCTCTTTTCGCTGCTCATCGGCGTGTTAAGCGCAGGATACTTCTTCCTTCGCAAATACATCATCAAACTCAAGTTCCTCGCCAGCGGGGGAGCGAAGACCAAGGAGTCGTCGCAGCGGATCCCGTACGTTATCTTCTCCGACCATAAGCGCTATTGGAACGTGTTCGAGCCGATCTGCGACGAGCTCGAGCGACGCGGCATCGAGGCGAAGTACTGGACCTGCTCGCCCGACGATCCCGCTCTGGACAAGCCGTACGAGCACGTGTCGTGCGAGTTCATCGGCGAGGGCAACGGCGCCTTCGCACGGCTCAACATGATGCATGCGGATATCTGCCTCTCGACCACGCCCGGCCTCGACGTGCTGCAGTGGAAGCGGTCGAAGGACGTGAGCTGGTACGCCCACGTGTTCCATGCGGCGTGCACGGCGGCGAGCTACCGCATGTTCGGACTCGCCTTCTACGATGCCTGCCTGGTGACCGGCGAGAACATGGTGGGGGAGATCCGAGGCCTCGAACGCGCCCAGAAGCGCCCGCCCAAGGAGATCGAGGCAGTGGGCTGCACCTACATGGATACGATGCTCGCCCGTCATCAAACGACTCCCCATCCCGAGCATGAGAAGCCGACGGTGCTGCTCGCACCCACGTGGGGGAGCAGCGGCATCCTTGCTCGCTACGGGAGCAGCATCATCGATGCGCTCATCGACACCGGCTACGATATCGTCGTGCGTCCGCACCCGCAGTCGATGACCTCAGAGAAAGCCATGATGGACGACCTCATGAAGCGCTATCCCGACGGCGAGTCCATCGAGTGGAACTTCGATAACGACAACTTCGACATCCTCAACCGCGCCGATATCATGATCTCGGATTTCTCCGGCGTCATCTTCGACTACGCGCTCGTGTTCGACCGGCCCATCATCTACACCGAGGCGGCCTATGACGATGACGAGTTCGATTCCGCTTGGCTCGACGAGCCGCTCTGGAAGTTCCAAGCCTATACGAGCTTCGGCCTGCCGCTTTCCGAGAGCGACTTTCCGCGCATGCGCGAGATGATCGATCAGGCGCTCTCCGACGAGGGGATCAAGGCCGGAATCGCCTCCGCGCGCGACGAAGCTTGGGTGCATCGCGGCGAATCCGCTTCCGTCACCGTCGATTATCTTGTACGCAAACGCGATGAGCTCGTTGCCCAGTACGAAGATGAAGCAGAGGAGAAGTAGCCGCTATGATTCTCACCCATCTGTACGAGTTCGTGGTCTCTCCGATCATCTTCGTCATCGAGTGCGCGTTCAGCATCCTGTACGGGATGCTCAAAAGCCCCGGCCTCGCCATCGTCGGCGTGAGCCTGGTGGTGAACGTCCTCTGCCTGCCGCTGTACAAGATGGCCGACGCGCAGCAGGACGAGGAGCGCGAACGGCAGGCGGGCATGGCCCGGTGGGTCGACCACATCAAGGCCACGTTCAAGGGCGACGAGCAGTACATGATGCTCAGCACCTACTACCGCCTCGAAGGCTACAAGCCCATCTACGCGTTGCGCGGCTCGTTCTCGCTGCTGCTCCAGATACCGTTCTTCATGGCGGCGTACAGCTACCTCTCCCACCTGCCTATTCTGAAAAACGCATCGTTCCTGTTCCTTTCGAATCTCGGTGCGCCCGACCAGCTGCTCACCATCGGCGGCTTCACTCTGAACGTTCTGCCCGTGGCGATGACGCTGCTCAACATCGGATCCACGCTGATCTACACGCGCGGCCTTCACTGGCGCGATAAGATCCAGGCGTACGTGCTCGCCCTCGTCTTCTTGGTGCTTCTCTACGACAGCCCGTCGGGACTCGTCATGTACTGGACTTGCAACCAGCTGTTCTCGCTTCTCAAGAACGTGTTCATGAAGGTGCTGCGCCATCCGCGCGGGGTGCTCACGATCATCATCGAGCTCGTCCTGGCGGCGGCTGTGGGCTTTCTGCTCTGGAGGGGTTCGCTCTCGTCCGCCAAGCGCATCGCGCTCGTCGTCATCGCCGTTGCGCTGCTCCAGGCGGTGCTGCTCAAGCCCTACGTGCTGAAGGACCGCGAATTCGGTCTGTTCAAGCCGCTGA
This sequence comes from Atopobiaceae bacterium, assembly GCA_040307385.1. Classification (GTDB taxonomy): domain Bacteria; phylum Actinomycetota; class Coriobacteriia; order Coriobacteriales; family Atopobiaceae; genus RUG721. Next base: position 4,237 of record JAWRJQ010000008.1, on the reverse strand, counting down.
AATGGGATGGTTCCACGAATACGGGATTCTTCCTGTCCGCGCTGCTGCTCGCCGTGACGGTGGGCATCGTCGCTCCGTCCGCGCTTATCGCCGCATCTCCGGTCGAGTTCATGAACATCAAGGATTTCGTCAACCCGCTCAGCAACATCGCGAGCGTCACCGCGATGGCGCTCGGCATGTTCGTGCTGTGGGCGGGCACCTATTATCTGCTGTCGCGCGGCGAGACCAAGAACGCCATCGCGTGCGCGCTGTGGATTCTTGCCGTCTGCGGCCTTGCAGACTTCCTCTTCTTCGGCCGCGATCTCGGCAACCTCAATTCGAGCCTCGTCTTCGACGAAGCTCCCGCATACACGAACAATCAAGTCTTGCTGAACCTCGCCGTGCTCGGCGTGCTCGCGCTCGTCCTGTTCGCCATCTGGAAACGCGCCCATCAGCTGGTCGTCCCCGTGCTCTCCATCCTGCTCATCGGAGCGATCGGCACCTCGGTTCCCAACATCGCGGGTATCAGCGCTGCCGCCGGCGAAATGGAAGCGGAGGCTGCGCGGTTGATAGAGGAAGGCAGAGTAGGCAATCAGGAAGTCGAGCCCATCTACCGGCTTTCACGGACCGGCAAGAACGTGGTGGTCGTCTTCATCGACCGCGCGCAGAGCATGTATCTGCCCTATATCCTGCAGGAGCGCCCCGATCTGAAGGAAACGTTCGACGGCTTCACGTACTATCCCAACACGCTGAGCCACGGCCAGTGCACCATCTACGGCGCTCCGGGCATCTACGGCGGGTATGAGTATGTGCCGGCCGAGATGAACAAGCGCACCGACGAGCTGCTCGTCGACAAGCACGACGAGGCAATCCGGATCATGCCCACCATGTTCTCGAACGCGGGTTTCGAGATCGATCTCAACGATCCCCCCTTCTACCATTACGGATTCAGCGACGTCGATTACACCGACCTCGAGGAGATCCCCAACGTCCGAACCCACCATGCCGAATGGATGTACACCAAGTCGCTTTCGGCGGAGTTCGATGTGGTGGAGCACGAGCTCTTCAGGCGCAACCTCTTCGCCTACGGTTTGTTCAAGGTGAGCCCGCTGGTTGCGCAGCCGTTCGCGTATAGCGGAGGCACGTATCACAATACGACTGCGAACCATGCGATCAACAGGGAGTTCCTCGGAACCTATGCGGCTCTCGCCAACCTTTCGGGGCTCACGCAAATCGAGGATGACCCCACCAACCACCTCGTCCTCATCGAGAACCAGACTCCGCACATGCCCGACCTCCTGCAGCTTCCCGACTACGAGCCGGCCCTCTATATCAACAACGAGGGGCTTGTCGACGAAAGCTGGTATGTAGCGAACGGCGTGCCGGCGGATCTTGACGGAGACTGGTCGCATAAGACCCACTACCACGTCAATATGGCCGCGCTTTTGCGTTTAGGGGAGTGGTTCGACTATCTGAGGGCAGAGGGCTGCTACGACAACACCCGCATCATCATCGTTTCGGACCACGGGTGGCCCATCAAGCAGTTCCCCAACTGGGTGTTCGACGATGGAAACCTGCCGGTGCAGGGCTACAACCCGCTGTTCATGGTGAAAGACTTCGATGCGCATGGCTTCACCACGTCCGATGAGTTCATGACCAATGCCGATACGCCGACGATCGCCATGGAGGGTCTGGTGGACGATATGACCAACCCCTTCACGGGCAATGTGATCTCGTCGGATGCCAAGCACGAAGGCGATTCCATCATCACCACCTCGGCGCACTGGCATGCCAACTGGTACGTGACGGACGACGACGGGGAGTACGACTCCGACGGAACCGTGTACGATACGAGCGATGGCCGGTGGTATGCGGTTCACGACGATATCTTCGTCGAGGATAACTGGACCTATCTTCCCGACATGTAAGCATGCGCCTGCGCACGTGCAGCGTGCAGGCGCATGCCGGATGATTCGAGGTGCCGGACCGGGTGCCGCGTCCGGGCATGCCGGCTGCGTGCCCATGCGTGCCCGTCTCAGTCGATTGTTCGGGTCACATTTCTGCCGTAAACGTGTCTCAAGTAATAGACCGAGACGGGCACGCCGTCATCGCTGTCGGTCTGGTGCATTTCGGGGTTGGAACGGCAAGCATAACGGATGAGAAAAAAGCGCCGAGCGGATGAACCGTTCGGCGCCTAACCGTTCGATGTCCTGTGCGCTTTAGGATTCGAGGCCGAGATACGTGCGCCAGAACTCCACGCTCGTGAGACGGGGCCGCGCCGCAGCGTAGGCTTCGCGCAGGCGCTTCTCATCCCGGTGGAAGGTCTTCACATCGTCGTTGAAGCGCTTCCAAAGCTGTTTGCAGCGCTCCGCATCGCGATGGCGGATGATACCCGTGCGATTAGGAACGTCGAGGGCGACGATATGGTCGACGCCTGCAATGCATCCCACGGTGTATCCGTACGCTTCGATGATGGCGGTGTTCCCGCGTGCGGGCTGGATCCTGCCCCACAGCTGGCCGTTGAGCGAGTTGCGGACGATGGCGCGGTAGCCCATGTCGTAGACGGGGCCGCGTGCCGTACCCGAATAGGGGATATCGCGCGCTATCTCGTCATGGCCGAGGAACAGAATGTCGCGTCCGGTGAGCGCCATCGCTTCAGCGCGGATGTCCTCAAGGGGAAGCAGCTTCTCCTTCTTCTTGTTCGAGTCCATGAAAGTCTTCTCGGCGACGCCGCGCCCGGCGATGAAGTCGGGACCCTTGAGGAAGTCCTCGAAGCCCTCGAGCAGCAGCTCGGCAGCTGCGTAGTTGAACTTGATGAGTTCGATGCGCATGCTGTGCGTAATCTCGTCAAGGAAGTTGGTTTGGGGAGAAACGCCGGTGGTGAACTGGGTGATGAGCCCGTTGCGGGTGGTCTGGTAGCGTTCGACGGCCTCGTTGTAGCGCATGTGGAAGCCGAGGTGCCACACGCAGACGCCGTTCAGCGTCATGAATAGGGGAGCGCAACGCTGGCCATATTCGATATCGTCATAGCGCACGAAGATGGGCAGCGGCATGCCGTTCTTGCGGATCTGGGTGAGCGGGATGCAGCAGTACCACCACGCGGCGTACGTCTGCTTGAGATCGGCAAACGAATCGTGGTCCGGCTCAAACGTCTCGTCTTTGATGATATCGTGGAGCACGCTCATGTTGCGTGCGGGCTTGAGCGCGCGGCATACGCCCGCTTTGGTCATGAACCCCAGGTCCTCCCAGCGGTTGTCGGGCACGTCGTACTCCATCATCGCACCCGAGAGGAACGCGTCCTTGTACTCGTCGTTGACGAGCGACAGCAGGGCGAAGGTGCGCAGGAAGCTTTCGGGCGACATCTCCACATCGTCGTCCATCAACAGGACGTGCGTGACGTCCGTCTGCTCTTGGGCGAGCAGCATGCCGTAGGCGAATCCTCCCGCGCCGCCCACGTTGTCGTTGGGGTAGACGGTGATGCCGCCGCCCGAAAGGCCCTCGGCGTCGAGCGTGCGCCCGTTGTCGATGACGAACATGCGGAAATGGCTGGAGATCCGCTCGTCCGACTCCAGGATGTGCGTGCGGACGAGATCGATATTGTGGGTGATGTAGCTTTCCTTGCGGAAGGTCGTCGTGGCGACGGCGAGTTCGACGTCGCGGATGCAGGACTCCTCGATTTCGGTGTAGAAGAACGCGTTGCGGAGCTGCACCTCTCCCTCCGTCTCGAGGCGGAAGCTGACGAGCACGTCCAGCGGCTCGACCGTGAGGGGGAGATCGTAGGCAGCCCATGCGGTGCTTGCGGGAAGGTCGGTCGCCGAGTCCGCTACGGTTTGGGGATAATAGTCGTGAACGTCGACGCGGGTCTGCACGAGTTTGGCGGCAGCGCCCTTGACCTCGATGTGGAGGTTGAAGTTCTCAACCGTCGTGTACTTCTTCCACTTGACCACGGAGATCCCGTTGAAGTAGGTGAGGAACTCAAACGACCCCGCACCCGCCAGCGTCGCGATCCCGTCTTTTCCCGCCGGCAGCACGGTGGTGCTTGAGTGGCAGAACAGACGGGGGGCCTCGTGAAACTGTCGCATGTCGTCGAGAAGCACGCTTGCGAGTTTGAACCGGGTCATTATCGCTCCATTCTTGTCGATTTCCGCATGCCAGTATCCCGCAGGTTGTCGCACATGTCCATCCCATTTGCCCGTTGCGGGGAAAATACACGAACCTTTGATGGTGGGGCTTTGCCGTCAACGGCACCCAGAGCGCC
>JAWRJQ010000007.1:0-22377 GCA_040307385.1 Atopobiaceae bacterium | reverse complement strand
CAGCTGCTCGGCGGACTCGTCGCGCATCGCGGCGTTCAGGGACTCCTGGAGCAGCAGCCTGAACGCGTCCCCGCCGGAGTCTGCGAGGAGCCGTAGGATCCCCTCCTGGCAGAGGGCGATATTGGTCTGGGCCATGTTCGTCCTCAAAGTCCCTTGCGGTTTGGCGATTGCGAGTCTACCTGGAAGAGGACCTCTGGCCCGTTTTGCTTTTACACCACTTTAGGAACTTGGCCCCGCCATGGCACCGAAACGCCCTATTCCTGCGCCTTGAGCCGCGAGAAGGCCTTATTCCTTAGGAACAAGGCCTTCTCGTGCCGAAAATCGTAGGAATAAGGCATTGCGGAGCCACGGTCTGTGCGTGCCCCGCTCGGGGAGTATCCCCGAGCGGGGGAGGGCGTATGCCGTGCGCGGATGGGCTACGCGATCACGCGAACGCGGATGACGCCGTCGATCGATGAGAGCTTCTCGACGAGGGCCGGCTCGACCGTGCCGCCAGCGAGTTCCACCAGCGTGTAGGCCACATCGCCCGACGCCTTGTTGGCCAGATTCTCGATATTGAGGCCGGCATCGGAGATGTTGTTGGTGATCTGGCCGATCATGTTGGGAATGTTGCGGTTGATGATGGAGATGCGCGTGTTGCCGTTCTTGCGGCCCAGATCCACGCGGCCGAAGTTGACCGAGTTGATCACGTTGCCGTTCTCGAGATAATCCATGAGCTCGTCGGCGGCCATGACGGCGCAGTTGTCTTCCGACTCGCGCGTGGAGGCGCCCAGATGCGACGTGATGATCGCGTTGGGCATCTGCGTGGAGACGGAGTTGGCGAAGTCGGTCACATAGCGGCGCACGTGGCCCGACTGCAGCGCCGCCGTGAGGGCGATCTCATCCACGAGGGAATCGCGCGCGAAGTTGACGATGATCACGCCGTCCTTCATCGCGGAGATCTCATCGGCGCCGATCATGCGCTTGGTGGAGGAGAGCACCGGCACGTGCAGGGTGATAAAATCGGCCTGCTCCAGGATCTCGGACAGCTTGCTCACGTGCATGACATGGCGATCGAGGCCCCATGCGGCGTTGACCGAGAGATGCGGATCGAAGCCGAGCACCCGCATGCCCAGCTGGCGGCAGGTGTTGGCAACCTGAGCGCCGATGGCGCCCAGTCCGATGACGCCGATGGTCTTGCCGGCGAGCTCGGTGCCCGCGTAGTCCTTCTTGATCTTCTCGACGGTTTTGGATATGTCGGGGTCGTCGGAGTGGGTGCGCACCCATTCGATGGAGCCCACGATGTCGCGCGAGGCCAACAGCAGACCCGCGATGGTCATCTCCTTGACGGCATTGGCGTTGGCACCGGGTGTGTTGAAGACCACGATGCCCATGTTCGCGCACGTGTCGAGGGGGATGTTGTTGACGCCGGCGCCTGCGCGCGCGATGGCGAGCAGGTTCTTGGGCATCTCGACCTCGTGGAGGTTGGCGCTGCGCACGATGACGGCATCGGCATCGGCGGCATCGTCCACGAAGCCGTAGTTGCTGCCGAAGCGGTCGGTGCCCACCTTGGCGATGTTGTTGACGCAGTGGATGTTGAACATGGCGCGACTCCTGTCGTATGCGGCCCGCAGCCTAGTGCGCGGCCTCGAAATCCTTCATGAACGCGACGAGCTTCTCGACGCCCTCGACGGGCATGGCGTTGTAGAGCGACGCACGCATGCCGCCCACCGAGCGATGGCCCTTGAGGTTGACGAGGCCGGCGGCTGAGGCGGCCTTCACGAATGCGGCGTCGAGGTCCTGATCGCCCGTGACGAACGGCACGTTCATGAGCGAGCGGTCGCACGCGCGCACGGTGCCCGCGAAGAGCGCCGACTCGTCGAGGAAGTCGTAGAGGATCTTGGCCTTGGCGACGTTGTGCTCCCGCATGGCCTCGAGGCCGCCCTTGGCCATGATCCACTTGAACACCTTGCCGCACACGTAGATGGCCCAGCAGTTGGGCGTGTTGTAGAGCGAGCCGGCATCGGCCTGGGTGCGCCAGTTGAGCATGGTGGGGCAGCCGTCCACGGGTCCTGCGGGGATCAGGTCCTCGCGGATGACCGAGATCACGAGCCCCGCGGGGCCGACGTTTTTCTGCACGCCGCCGTAGAGCACGCCGTAGCGGGCGATATCGTGGGGCTGCGAGAGGAACAGAGAGCTCACGTCGGCGACGAGCGGCTTTCCCTTGGTGTCGGGCAGCTCGTGGTAGACGGTTCCGTAGATGGTGTTGTTCTCGCAGATGTAGACGTAATCGGCATCCGTGCGCACAGGTAGGTCCGTGCAGGCGGGAATGTAGGAGAAGGTCTTGTCGGCGGAGCTGGCGATCGCCTCGGCGTCGATGATGCGCGCGGCCTCCTGATAGGCCTTCTTGGCCCACTGGCCGGTGATGAGGTAGTCGGCCTTGCCGGAGGCGCCCGGCAGCGCGCAGAGGTTCAACGGCACGGCCGCGAACTGCTGGGACGCGCCGCCCTGCAGGAACAGCACCTTGTAAGTTTCGGGAACGCCCACAAGCGCGCGGAAATCGGCCTCCGCCTCGTCGATGATGGCCTGGTACTCGGCGGATCGGTGGCTCATCTCCATGACGGACTGGCCGGAACCCCGGAAATCGAGCATCTCGGAGGCGCACGCACGGAGCACCTCTTCGGGGAGTACGGCGGGACCTGCGGAGAAGTTGTACACACGTGCCATGCGGGGCTCCAATCCTCTGTTTCAGGGCGTCTCAACCTTAGCCCCGAAATCGAAGGGCGCGGTGCGAGAGGCGCCCTTGTTTCCAAGAATTATCAAAGGTGCGCTGGTTTATACGTAGAACAGCATATCGTTATAGCTCGGAACAGGCCAGTAGTCGTTGCCGCAGAGGCGTTCCATGGCGTCCACCGTGCGGCGCATGTGCTCCATGGCGGGGATGACCACCTCGAGGTAGTAGTCGCACTGCTCCTGCGGCGTCGACTTGGCCTGCGCCTCCTTGTTCTCGGATTCGAGATCGGATACGGCGGCGTAGATGGTGTCGATGCCGGCGGTGAGGGTGCGCACGATCTCCTTCTCGGCGAACGCCTCGATCCCGACCCCCTCCTTGGTGGCTACGGAGGTCGCCACAGTGCCGGAATAGTCGATGAGCGCGGGCAGGTAGAGGTGGCGCACCATGTAGCTCATGGTGTTTGCCTCGATGTTGAGGAGCTTCTCGTACTGCTCGCACTTGGAGACGTACTGCGCATTGAGCTCATTGGCGTTGAGCACGCCGTACTTCTCGAAGAAGGCCACGTTGGCGGGGGTCACGAGGGCGGGCAACGCCTCGGGCGTGGTCTTGAGGTTGGCGAGGCCGCGTGCCGCCGCTTCCTTCTCCCAGTCGTCGGAGTAGCCGTTGCCCTCGAAGATGATCCGCTGATGCGCCTTGAAGGTCGCGCGCGTCCAGGCCATGGCCTCGGCCTTGAAGTCCTCGGCGGCAACGCCCTCCAAGCTGGTGGCGAACCGATCGAACTGCTCGGCCACGGCGGTGTTGATGACCACGTTGGGGTCGGAGACGTTCTGCTGGCTGCCGCACATGCGCAGTTCGAACTTGTTGCCTGTGAAGGCGAGGGGCGAGGTGCGATTGCGGTCGGTGTTGTCGCGGATGACGTTGGGCAGCGCGGGAACGCCCAGGTCCATGAGCTCGCGGCCGTGCGCCTCGGAGTGGGTGCCGTTGACGAGGGCCTCCACGACGGGGGAGAGGTTGTCGCCCAGAAAGACCGACACGATGGCCGGCGGGGCCTCGTTGGCGCCCAGGCGGTGATCGTTGCCGGCGGATGCCACGGATGCGCGGATCAGGTCGGCGTGCTCGTCGACGGCGGCCACCAGGCACGCCAGGATGACGAGGAACTGCAGGTTATGCTCGGGGTCATCGCCCGGCTCCAGCAGATTGTAGCCGTCTGAGGAAAGCGACCAGTTGTTGTGCTTGCCCGAGCCGTTCACGTAGGCGAAGGGCTTCTCGGCGAGCAGGCACGCCAAGCCATGGTGGCTGGCGAGGAGCTTCATCTTCTCCATGGTGAGAAGGTTGTTGTCGACGGATGCCGTGCCCTGTTCGTAGATGGGCGCGAGCTCATGCTGGCAGGGCGCCACCTCGTTGTGCTTGGTTTTTGCGGGGATGCCGAGCTGCCAGAGCTCGTTGTCGAGCTCCTTCATGAACTCGTTGACGGTGGGGCGGATGGCGCCGAAGTAGTGCTCGTCGAGCTCCTGGCCCTTGGAAGGCTCGCAGCCGAAGAGCGTGCGGCCGCACAGCACGAGGTCGGGCCGCGCCTGGAAGTCCTCCTCGCGGATGAGGAAGTATTCCTGCTCGGGGCCGATGTTGGTGAGCACGCGCTTGGGGTGGCGACCGAAGAGCGCCAGCAGGCGCTTGGCCTGCGCTTCGAGCACGACCTGGCTGCGCAGGAGCGGCGTTTTCTTGTCGAGCGCCTCGCCCGTATAGGAGATGAAGGCCGTGGGGATGCAGAGCACCTCGTCTTTGATGAAGGCGGGGCTGGTCGGGTCCCACACGGTGTAGCCGCGCGCCTCGAAGGTGGAGCGGATGCCGCCCGAGGGGAAGCTCGATGCATCGGGTTCGCCCTGCACGAGCTCCTTGCCGGAAAACGTCATGAGCACGCTGTCATCGTTGTTGAGCGTGATGAAGCTGTCGTGCTTCTCGCTCGTGATGCCGGTAAGGGGCTGGAACCAGTGCGTGTAATGCGTGGCACCCTTCTCGAGCGCCCATTCCTTCATGGCGTGGGCCACCTCGTTGGCGATATCGATGTCGAGGGGCTCGCCGTCGTTGATGACGCGCGAAAGCTCTTTGTACGTTGGTTTGGGCAGGCGCTCCTGCATAACCGCCTCGGTGAAGACGAGGCTGCCGTACACGCTGCTCACGCGGTTCTTTGCCATTGCTGCCCCTTCGCTCGCATGATGACCTATTGTCGCACGAAACGCATGCGCGCTCACATGATATGCGTAACCAGTTTAGACCCCTATTGTTTCGGAGCAATGAAAAGGTGCGGCAAGATGCGCCAGGCTGCGGCAAGCGGGGCGCGCCGCGTTCGGTGCGCGAGACGCGCGGGACCGCTCGGTCAGGTACGATGGCGTCCCGCTCGAAGCTGTCAGAATGGCATAATTTCCCGCTTTTCTGCTGAAAAACGGTGCCGGAAAAAACGGGGGTTACCTTCTCGAGTCCTGTACCTGCGCAAACAAAGGCGCCCTTTTCGCCCGATGGAGAATCGAGCCGCAAAATCGGCAGAAAAGCGGAAAATTATGCCATCTGGACAAATCGACGTGTAACCCTGTCGCACCCGGCGGGCCGCATCCCACCGTCGCGGTACAATCGAAGGCAGCGAATCCAACCGAAGGAGCAATCATGGCCGAAGCATCCCCCGAGCGCCGCACCATAGCCGTCATCGATGGCAACTCGCTCATGCATCGAGCGTTCCACGCCATCATGCAGCCTATGACCGCGCCGGATGGACGCCCCACCAATGCGCTGTTCGGCTTCTTCAATATGTTCATCAAGATGGTCGAGACCTTCCGGCCCGATGGCGTCATCTGCGCGTTCGATAAGGGCAAGCCGCGCATGCGCATGGAGATGCTGCCGCAGTACAAGGCCCAGCGGCCGCCTATGGACGAGCGGCTGCACACTCAGTTTCCCATGGTGAAGGAGCTGCTGCGCGTTCTCGACGTGCCGGTGTGCGAGGTCGAGGGCTGGGAAGGCGACGACATCCTGGGCACGCTCGCGCGGCGCGGCGAGGCCGCCGGCTACGAGATGCTGCTGTTCACGGGCGACCGCGACATGTATCAGCTGGCCACCGACAACATCAAGATCGTCTCCACCAAGAAGGGCGTATCGGACGTGACGATCATGACGCCCGAGAGCGTGGACGACCTCTACCACGGCATCACGCCCGAGCTCGTGCCCGACTTCTACGGCCTCAAGGGCGACAGCTCCGACAACATCCCCGGCGTGCCGGGCATCGGCCCCAAGAAGGCGGCGGCGCTCATCGTGGAGTACGGATCGCTCGACGAGGTGCTCTCGCATGCCGACGAGGTGAAGGGCAAGATGGGCGAGAATCTGCGCGCCCACAAGGATGACGCGCTGCTCTCGCGCGCCATCGCCACCATCATGACCGATGCGCCCATCGACCTCGATTTGGCCGATGCGACGTTTCCCACATTCGAACCAGCCGAGGTCAAGCGGGCCTTCTCGGAGCTGGGCTTCACCGGCCTCACCGGACGGCTCGTGCGCCTGGCGGGCGCAGACGCGCTCGCTGCTGCCGGGGAACGGCCCGAGGAGCTTCTCGAAGCTCCGCTCACGGGCGATGCCGCCCGCGCCGCGCTCGACGAGGCGCGCGCCCAAAACGCGCGCGTGGGCGTGGCATATGCCGAAGACGCGCAGTCCGCAGGTCAGTTGGCGCTGCTCTTCGCCGACGAAGCCCCGCGGGGCGTGCTCTATGCGAGCTGCGAGAAGGGCCTGCTCCGCTTTGAGGGCGAGGATGCGCCGGCGGTGCTCGAGGAGCTTATGCGCGGCAAGGCAGCGCTGGCCGCCATGGATATGAAGGCGCTCGTGCACGTGCTCTCGCCTGCGGATTCTTCCAAGCCTGAGCGCGTATCGGCAGCGGAGCTGGACACGGCGGCCGTCTTCGACTGCGGCATCGCGGCCTATCTGCTCGACTCCGAGCGCTCATCCTACGATGCACCGGGCCTCGCGCTGACGTATCTGGGATCTGCGTTGCCCGAGCCTACGGACGACGTGGACGCCGTGGCGCTCGAGGCCTATGCCGCGCGCCTGCTGGCGGATCCGCTCGGGGCAAAGCTCGCCGAGACCGGCGCCGCCGGGCTCTTCCGCGATATCGAGATGCCGCTCGTGCCCGTGCTCGCCGCCATGGAGCGCGCGGGCCTGCTCGCCGACCCTGCGATTCTGGCCCGGCAGTCCGCCGAGCTCGGGTCCGAGATCGACGGCATGGTCGACGCCATCTACGGGCAGGCGGGCGAGCAGTTCAACATCGATTCCCCCATGCAGCTCTCCCACGTGCTGTTCGACGTGCTGGGACTGCCCACCGCAGGTCTCAAGAAGACGCAGCGCGGGTACTACTCCACCAATGCCAAGGTGCTCGAGGATCTTGCCGCCCGCTACGACATCGTGGCGCGCGTGCTGGAGTATCGCGAGCGCGCCAAGATCAAGAGCACCTATCTGGACGCCCTGCCCGCGCTTATCGCCGGCGACGGGCGCATCCACACCACGTTCAACCAGACCGTCGCGGCCACGGGGCGCCTCTCCAGCTCGGAACCCAACCTGCAGAACATCCCCACGCGCAGCGAGTTGGGCCACCGCGTGCGCCAGGCGTTCACGGTGGGGGAGGGCAACGTCTTTCTCGCGTGCGATTACTCGCAGATCGAGCTGCGCCTGCTGGCGCATCTCTCGGCCGACGAGCATCTGGTGGCCGCCTTCAACGAGGGCGCCGACTTCCACTCCGCCACGGCCGCGCGCGTCTTCGGCGTGCCGGTGGAGCAGGTCACGGGCGAGCTGCGCAGCCGCGCCAAGGCCGTGAACTTCGGCATCGTGTACGGGCAGCAGGCCTACGGGCTGGCAACCAGCCTCAAGATTCCGCGCTGGGAGGCGCAGGAGATGATCGACCGCTACTTCGAGGCGTACCCGGGCGTGCGCGCCTTCCTCGACGCGCAGGTGAAGCTCGCGCACGAGCAGGGCTACGTGGAGACCATGTACGGAAGGCGCCGCTATGCGCGCGAGATCGGCTCGCGCAACTTCCAGGAGCGGGCATTCGCCGAGCGCACGGCTATGAACCACCCCATGCAGGGCACCGCCGCCGATATCGTGAAGATCGCCATGATCCGCGTGGACGAGCTGCTGCGCGAGGAAGGCATGCGGTCGAAGATGATCCTGCAGATCCACGACGAGCTTGACTTCGAGGTGCCCGAGGATGAGATCGAGACGCTTTCGTCGCTCGTGCGCGAGACCATGGAGGGCGTGGCCGAGCTGCGCGTGCCGCTCATCGCCGAGGTGAGCTACGGCCCCACGTGGGCGGAGGCCAAGTAGTGGCGGGCACGGGCATGCAGGTGACGATCTTCACCGATGGGTCGTCGCGGGGCAATCCCGGCCCCGGCGGCTACGGTGCCGTGCTGCTCTACGTCGATTCCAAGGGCACCGAGCACCGCAAGGAGCTCTCGGGCGGCTATCGTCTCACGACCAACAACCGCATGGAGCTCATGGCGCCCATCGCGGCCCTCGAGGCGCTCAAACGCCCCTGTTCGGTTGAGATCCACTCCGACTCGCAGTACGTGGTGAATGCGTTCAACAAGCGCTGGATCGACGGGTGGCAGACGCGTGGCTGGAAGGGTGCGGATAAAAAGCCCGTTAAGAACATCGATCTCTGGCAGCGGCTGCTCACGGCCATGGCCCCCCACGAGGTGCGCTGGATGTGGGTGAAGGGGCATGCGGGCGACGAGCTCAATGAGCGGTGCGACGGGCTTGCCACCACGGCGGCCGACGGCGCGGACCTGCTCGTCGACGCGGGATTCGAAGGGGTATAGTGCGCTGGGGAAGCCGGCACCGCCGCGCTCTTTGCCGCATAACCGAGACGCTTATGCGGCAGCAATCCTGTTTCCGCAGGTCAGATGATTGATAATTACTTCAACTAAAGAGGTATGCGGCAAAGCGAGGCTAACCCACCCGATCAACGACACGCGCCAGAGGACCTGTCCGGCTTGCGCAGGCACATCGCGCGCACGGCCGCACCCCCTCATCGGCGGAATTTGTCGTTAATTCCCGCTCATACCTTGCAAAACGATTATCTGCTCAACTACAATGTTCTTTCGTATGGGCAAGCCCGCCCGTGCAAGGCATCTGTAGGCCCCCGAGTGCATGTAAGTTCCAGCATAACCACGGGTTTTGCGAAGACGACCATGGCGACCGGGGCCCCGTTTCGGAAGGGGTCCACTTTGAGTGAGATTCAGAATTCATCCATCTTCGCCCTGGATGACATCACAGACGAAGAGATGAACAACCTGATCGACGGCACCGTCACTGACTTCGATGAGGGTGATTTGGTCACCGGTACCGTGGTCAAGCTCGAGCGCGATGAGGTGCTCCTCGATATCGGCTACAAATCCGAGGGCGTCATTCCTGCCCGCGAGCTCTCAATCCGCAAGGATATCAATCCGTCCGAGATCGTCAACTTGGGCGATAAGATCGAGGCGCTCGTCCTCCAGAAGGAAGACAAGGAGGGCCGTCTGGTCCTCTCCAAGAAGCGCGCCGAATACGAGCGCGCATGGAGTGCCGTCGAGGAGAAGTTCAACAACGGCGAGACCGTCGAGGGCGAGGTCATCGAGGTCGTCAAGGGCGGCCTGATCCTCGACATCGGCCTGCGCGGCTTCCTGCCCGCCTCCCTCGTCGACCTCCGCCGTGTCAAGGATCTCACCGCGTTCATGGGCACCCGCGTCGAGGCCCGCGTCATCGAGATGGATCGCAACCGCAACAACGTCGTGCTTTCCCGCCGCATCGTCCTCGAGGAGGCCCGCAAGGCCGAGCGCCAGGAGATCCTGGGCAAGCTCCAGCCGGGCATGAAGCTCAAGGGCACCGTTTCCTCCATCGTCGACTTCGGCGCCTTCGTCGATCTCGGCGGCATCGACGGTCTGGTGCACATCTCCGAACTCTCCTGGAATCACGTCAACCATCCGTCCGAGGTCGTCAAGGTCGGCCAGGAGGTCGAGGTCCAGGTTCTCGAGGTCGATCTCAACCGCGAGCGCATCTCCCTCGGTCTCAAGCAGACGCAGGACGATCCCTGGCACTCTCTCGTCAAGAAGTACCCCGTCGACGCTATCGTCGAGGGTGCCGTCACCAAGCTCGTCACCTTCGGCGCCTTCGTCGACCTCGGCGACGGCGTTGAGGGCCTCGTGCACATCTCCGAGATGGCCAAGACCCACGTCGATGCCCCCGCGCAGGTGTGCGCCGTGGGCGATGTCGTGAAGGTCATGGTGCGCGAGATCGACCTCGATCGCCGCCGCATCTCCCTCTCCATGAAGGCCGCCGCCGAGACCTTGGGTCTCGATGTCGAGGTCAGGCCGCTGCCCGAGGGCGAGAAGCCCGCCGCCTCCGCCGACGATGCCGCCGAGGCCGTCGAGGAGGCTCCTGCCGAGGCCGCTCCTGTCGAGGAGGCTGCCGAGGCTGTCGAGGAGGCTCCCGTCGAGGAGTAGGCTCGATCTGCATGTTCATTGCGGCGGGGTTGCCTTCCGGGCGGCCCCGCCATTGCGTATGGTAGGGTAGGGATACAAGATAGCCGCAGGCAACTTCGGGAGGTTCGCCATGGATAGACGCGCATTCCTCAAACTCATAGCCGGCTCGTCCGCCCTGATGCTCGCCGGCTGCACCGCCAACCCTCAAGAGCAGTCCGATCAAGGCTCCGAAACCGCCGACGATGCCGCCGCCACGTCCGGCGACGCCACGACCGTGCGCGTCGCAGCCCTCAAGGGCCCCACGGCCATGGGCATGGTCAAGCTCATGGCCGACGCCCAAGACGGCCCCGTCGACGGCAACGCCTACGAGTTCCAGCTTCTCGCATCGCCCGACGAGCTGAGCCCGCTCGTGTTCAAGGGCGATGTGGACATCGCCTGCCTGCCCGCCAACCTCGCCGCCGTGCTCTACTCCAAAACAGAGGGCGGCGTGCGCGCCTGCGCCATCAACACCCTGGGCGTGCTCTACATCTGCGAGAAGGGCGATGCCATCACCGAAGTGGGCGACCTTGCTGGCAAGACCCTCTACGCCAGCGGCAAGGGCGCCACGCCCGAGTACGCCCTGCAGTACGTGCTCGAGGGCGCGGGCATTGCCGATCAGGTCAACGTGGAGTGGAAGAGCGAGCACAGCGAGTGCGTGACGGCCCTTGCGAGCGATCCCTCCGGCGTGGCCATGCTGCCGCAGCCCTTCGTCACGGCCGCTCAGGTTCAAGACGATGCCATCCGCGTGGCGCTCGACCTCAACGAGGAATGGGCGCGCGTGGCCGAGGCAGACGGCTCCGGCAGTGCGCTCGTAACCGGCGTCACCATCGTGCGCGCCGAGTTCGCCTTCAAGAACCCCGAGGCGTTCAAAGCCTTCATGGACCGCTACGAGGCCTCCGTCGCGTGGGTCAACGCCCACACCGACGATGCCGCCGCGCTGATCGGCTCCTTCGACATCATCGCCGAACCCGTGGCCAAGCGGGCGCTTCCGCACTGCAACATCGTGTGCATCACGGGCGACGAGATGAAGCGCATGCTCGACGGCTACCTCTACACGCTCGCCAAGGCCAATGCGGAGTCGGTAGGCGGGTCGGTTCCGTCCGACTACTTCTACGAGCTCCCGTAGCGCCGTGGACGAGCACGCATGTTCACACAGCGGCGTTTCCGTGCGCGGTCTTATCGGGCGCGCGTGGCCCATCCTCGTGTGGATCGCCGTCTGGGCGCTTGCCGCACGGATGCTCGCCCAGCCCGTGCTGCTGCCCTCGCCCCTCCAAACGCTTGCGCGCCTCGCAGCGCTCGCGCAGGAGGGCGAGTTCTGGCGCTCCATCGTCCGTTCGCTGGGCGGCATTGCCGTAGGATTCGCCCTCGCATGCGTGCTCGGCGTGGCGCTCGCGGCCGCGAGCTACGCTTCCACGGCCGTGCGGCGCCTGCTCGCGCCCGTCGTGGGCGCCATTAAGGCCGCGCCCGTGGCCTCGTTCATCATCCTCGTGCTCGTGTGGGTCTCATCGCGCGACCTCTCGCGCGTCATCTCGTTCTTGATGGGGTTCCCCATCGTGTACACCAACGTGCTCGAGGCCCTGCTCGCCACCGACGAGCGCATGCTCGAGATGGCGCAGGTCTTCGGCCTGTCCACCGCGGCGCGCATCCGCTCCATCTACCTTTCGCAGGTGCTGCCGGCCTTCGAGGCCGCCTGCTCGCTGGCGCTGGGCTTTTGCTGGAAGGCAGGCATCGCGGCCGAGGTCATCGGTCTGCCCGACCACACCATAGGCGACCACCTGCACGATGCCAAGATCTACCTCGACACGCCCGCGCTGTTCGCGTGGACGGTCGCCATCATCGTGCTCTCCGTGGCCATCGAGCAGGCCGTGCGGACGCTCATTGCCCGCGCCGTGGCCGCCATCGAGGCGCATGTCTGATGGATGCGCTGGTCACGCTGCATAACGTGGGCAAGCGCTTCGGCGAGAAGCGCGTGCTGGAGGACTTCTCGCATGCGTTCGCGCGCGATACGCTCACCTTCGTGGAGGGGCCGTCGGGCGTGGGCAAGACCACGCTGCTGCGCTTGGTATGCGGCTTGGAGCAGCCCGACGAGGGCCGCATCGAACGCGCTTCCGGCCTGCGCTTCTCGTATGCGTTTCAGGAAGACAGGCTGTGCGAGAACCTCTCCGCCGCCGCGAACGTGCGCCTGGTGTGCGCGGACCGTGCGTCCGGGCTGCCCGAGGAGCTGCTCTCCCGTCTTGGCCTCGCCGGACATGCCGCACAGGCCGTGAAGCGCCTGTCGGGCGGGGAGAGGCGCCGCGTGGCCCTTGCTCGCGCCCTCGCCGCGCCCGCCGACGTGCTGCTGCTCGACGAACCGCTCACGGGCCTCGATGATGCCGCCAAGGAGCGCGCGTGCGATCTGGTGGCGGAGCACCTGGCGGGCAAGGCGGTTCTATGGGTTGCCCATGGCACGGACGAACGCCGCCCCTTCAGCGGCTATGATGTTGTGGTGGTTCGATGAGACGCGGTCGCCTGCTCCGCCGTCTCGCCTAGGGGAGGTGCTCATGTACGTGGTCTTTCTCGCCGGAGGCATCGCCTCGGGCAAGTCCAGCGCGGCGCGCCTTCTCGAAGACGCGGGCTGCGTGCGCATCGACCTCGATCAGATCTCGCGCACGGTGCTCGAGTCCGGCGGCCCCTGCCTTGACGCCCTGGCGCAGGCCTTCGGCGGCGATATCGTGGACGCGCGCACGGGCGCCCTCGACCGTGCGCTGCTCGCTGCACGTGCCTTCGCCACGCCCGAAAACGCTGCGCTGCTGGAGCGGATCGAGATTCCCTTCATCGTGGAGCATCTGCGCGCCCAGCTGGATTCCCTCAAAGATCGGAAGGGCATCGCGGTGGTGGAGGTGCCCCTGCTCGATCGCTTCGAAGAGCACCCCTGCCACGTCGATGAGATCGTCTACGTGCACGCTCCGCGCAGCGTACGGCGCGCGCGTGCCATCGCCCGCGGCATGGACGCGGCCGATTTCGACGTGCGCGACGACCGTCAGCCGTCCGAGGACTATCTTTTCTCCCACGCCGACACCATACTTGATAACAGCGGCACGCCCGATGACCTCGCCCGCGCCACGCGCGCATGGTGGGAGCGACGTAGGGCCGCTGCCGGCTGATACCGCCCGTCCGACCCGCGAAGGATGCACATGGCACAACCGCAACCGCATTCCAATCTCCGCACCTTCATCGTGCTGTTCCTGATGTTCTCCGCATTCATCGCGGTGCCGTTCGTCATGCCCCACGTCTCGAATGCCTTTCTGTATCCCGTGTCGCATCTGGGAGACGTGCAGGCGTCGTCGGAGCGCCATGGGATCGATCCCTGTCTCGTCTGCGCCATCATCCGCAGCGAATCGGGTTGGGACGATGGCGCCGTATCCGAGGTGGGGGCGGTTGGCCTCATGCAGGTCATGCCCGAAACCGCTCAGACTATGGTGAACTTCGGTCTGGTGGATGCGGAGCGCTTCCCGGTGGACGATCTCGCCAACCCCGCCGTCAACATCGAGTACGGCTGCGCCTATCTGGGTTATCTGGCAGGTGAGTTCGAGACCCTCGAGCAGGTTATCGCCGCATACAATGCGGGCGCGGGCCCCGTGCGCATCTGGATGGCCGATGCCGAGGCCGCAGGCGTTGGGTTCGCAGATGCCATCGCCTATGCGGAGACCCGCGCCTACGTGGCGCAGGTCCTGGTGGCGTATGAGGGATACGAGGTGTCGTACCCGTCGCTATATCCCGACCCTGAGTGAGTGGAATATATCGATCAGCACATCATCGCGCCCCGCATCGATGAGGGTGCCGGTGAGCGATGCGGCTGCGCTGTGGAGGTTGGCGTCCGTTGCAGCGATGGCGGCGCGTGCGGCAAGGCCGCGCAGGCCGTCTGTATCGCCTGCGGGGATCCCTGCAGCCGCGAGCGCCGCGAGGGTCTCGTCGCCCGAGAGGTGCGCAAGCGAGCTGTCCGACTCCAGAAGCTCGGCGAGCTCGTCTTTCGCCGGCTGCAAAATAGGTGTCTGCATCATCAGGGCGCGCTCGTAGCAGGCCACCGCGAGATCGCTGCGCCCGAGCTTCCATTCCATATAGGCCAGGCGATAGAAGCAGACGGCGAGGTCGTTGACCCATGAGCAGCGGCTGATGGTCTCCTTGAGCACATCGGACGCATCGTAGATGCGCGAGAGACTCTCGAGGGCGCGCACGCGCACGAGCGCGGCATCGGGCGTCGCGGGCGCGATGCGCACAAGCTCGTCGGCGTGGGCGAGCGCCTCCTCGCCGCGGTCGAGCAGCGTCAGGATGCGCGCCGCGCACGAGTGGGCGGCGTAATAGGAGTCGGGCACGAGCCTCACGGTCCGCTCATGGTCATCAAGGTTGAGGTTGAACCACACCCGTTCGATGGGTGCGTTGAAGTAGCGGTAGATCTGGTCGGAATCGTCGAGGTAGGCGCCCATCGCCGCAATGGGGGCAAGGGCATCCTCCAGCGAGGCGAGCATAGCTTCCAGATCGGCGTGCTCGGCTTCGCCGAGCGCCTCCCGGGCCTTGGCGGTCACGGTGTCGAGCAGAGCGCCCTCAACGAACATCTTGGCAAGCGCATCGGTATCGGACACGTCGACGGAACCCTCCACGAGCGCCTTGCTCACGCGCTCGGCCGCCTCGGCAACGCTCACATCCTGCGCGGCGTCGCGCACAGCCACGAGCTGCGCCACGGCATCGCCGGTGCTGCCGCCCATGTGCGCAGACACGTCCCTCCATGCCGCGACGCGGCAGGCGTTCTCGTTGATGCCCAGATCGGAGATGGTGCGGATGCCGCAGCTCGCGGCGAGCGCCGCGCTTGCGGGGCCGTGGTCGAGCTCCACGCCGGCAAAGCGCCCGCGCGGGGCTGCCGCCTCGGCGTCGATCGCGAGGAAGGGCTCCACTGGCAAAAACCAGCCGTCGGCATCGAAGGATGCGCGGATGGACGGATCGGCGGGAAAGCCCGTGGTGTCGATGGCGGGATCGTGCGATGCAGGCAGCAGCCGCGCGAGTGCGGCACGGTCGAGGTTGAACGAGATGAGCGCCTCCTTGTTGCGTACCACCCCGCAGTTGACGACGACCTGGCGGATGGCGGGATTGAGCTCGAAGGCCTTGCGGGCGCAGAGCAGGGCGCTGCGCAGCGCGTAGGCGCGGGCGGCGCCGATGCGGCCCGTGGCGTTGGCGGCGATGAACGCCATGGTGTTGGGACGGGGAACGGTGAGGTCGATGGCGAAGAGGCCGGATGCCACGTTGGCCTGCATGCCGAAGGCCATCCTGTAGGGCACGGGCACGTTCTCGACGAACTCCGCAAAGCGCAGGCGGCTCATCCACTCGCCCTGCTCGGCTGCGCCCTCGGCAACGCCGGGCAGCGTGTTCCTGGATGCGCGCGGCTCGAGGCCGGAGATGCCCCTGAGCACGTCGAGCGCGCTGCAGGTGCCGCGGCGCATGGCTTGGCTCACGTTGAGCGCGCATTCCACGCCCAGATAGCGGTCGAGGGACTCATCGGAGAGCCCGTCGGTGTTGGAACCCAGCCAGAAGCAGTCGGAGCGGCCGAGCTTGACGGCCTCGATCTTGGGGGCATCCGACCAGTCGGCAATGCCTAGAGCGTTGAGCATGGCGGCCAAGCTGGCATCGTAGGGGTCGTCCTGCGGGTGCGCGGCAAAGTCCTTGAGGGTGGCGAACACGTTGGAGGAGCGGAGCACGGCCTTCTCGAGGGGGAAACCCGGCTGGCCGGCTGCGTCGGCAACGGGTGCGACTGCGGCGGCAACGGGCGCGGGGGCAACGGACGCGGAGGGTGCCATCTCGTTTTCGGGCGAGGTGGTGCCGGCGACGGTGGTTATCTCGACGATCTTTCCGCTTGAGGCGCCTTCGGCAACGGGGCCGCCGGCAGCCGGGCGCGCGGCCGTGCCCTGCCTCTTGAGGGAGATGCCCTTGCGCATGAGCAGGGCGGCCGCAAGGGCGATCGGCACGCCTATCGCAAGGCCGCTGGCAGCTATGCCGAGGTCGCCCTCCATGGCGCCATCGACGCATGCCACGGCAACGAGGAGTGCGAACGCGCATGCGATGGATCCGAAGATGATGAGGAGCGTCGCTGCGCACCCCCTGGTCTGCTGCTTCACGGGCATCTCCTTGGCTTGAATTCTCACGTGTTCGATTGTACCCCGCGTGCGCGGTCGTGTAGGCGGCGCGTCTGCACGCGCGTGCGTTTTGTGCCACCATACTGCATATGAGATGGTGGGCGGATGCGAGGATGGAGGGAGATGCGCGATGGCGATGGCCGGCCTGATCAAACGCTATGGCGCCACGGTCGCGGCTGCGGTCGTTGTCGCAGCGGTCGTCGCCGCATGCCTCGCCTTCGCCCTCGCGCCCGCCCGAGGCGCAGGGCGCGGAGGGCGTCTCGTCGCGCTCGTGCACTGCAGCGACGGCACGACGCACGCGCTGCCGCTCGACACCGACGCCGAGCTGCACATCCAGACCGAGTTCGGATCGAACACGGTGGTCGTCGAGGACGGCGCCGTGCGCATGCGCGAGGCGGATTGCCCGCACGGCGATTGCCTGCACCAGAGCGCTATCTCCCAGCCGGGCGAGCAGATCATCTGCTTGCCGCATAGGCTCTGGATCGAGGTGGTGCCCGTCGGCGACGACGAGGCGGGCGAGATGGACGTGGATGCCGTGGCGTACGGGCCCGATGCCGTGGACACGGTGGCGAGGTAGGTCATGGGCGGGCTCGCGTACAAGGATACGGTTCGCTGGACGCGCATCGGCGTGCTCGCGGCGTTCGCGCTCGTGCTGGGCTACCTTGAGACCTTCGTCCCCATTCCCATCCCCGGCGTCAAGCTGGGCTTGGCGAACATCGCCATCCTGCTCTGCTTCATGCGCCTCGATGCCGCAGCCGCCTTCTACGTCGTCCTCGTCAAGGTGCTGGCCCAGGGGCTGCTCTTCGGATCGCCCCTCACGTTCGCCTACTCGCTCGTCGGATCCCTGCTGGCCTTTGCCGCGATGGCGGCCACGGTGAGGATTCCGGGCATGCACCCGGCGCTGGTGTCGGTTCTGGGCGCCCTGTTCCACACGGCCGGCCAGATGCTCGTGGCTGCGGCGCTTCTGGGCACGCGCTTCGTGCAGCTCGCGGCGCCCGTGCTCATGCTGGCCGCCCTCGTCACGGGCACGGTCTGCGGCGTGCTTGCCGTGCGGGTGAACCGTGCGTTGGACGAGCGGGGAGAGAGCAGCGCGCGGGCAGTGGATGCGGCGGCGGAGCTGGAGGGGCTTCCCGCTGCGGCCGACCGTCCCGTGGGAGCCATCCTGCTCGCGTTCATCGCGTTCGCGGCGCTCGCCCTTGCCCTCGATGAGCCGGTGCCCCTCGCGGTGCTCTTCGGCGTGGCGGTCGCCGCATGTTGGGTGGCGCCCACGCCGCAGCACGCAGTTTCCCGAGGCGTGCGTGCGTTTGCCGTGCTCGCTGCGATGAGCGCCCTCGCCGCCTCCGTCGGTGCCGAGCCGGGCGGGGCGGGGCGAGCCGCTGCGGTCATGGTGCTGCGCCTGGGCGCGGTCATGGGGATGAGCATCGCCGTGATGGGGCTCGTCTCCACGAAGGACCTGCTCTCCTTCACCGTGGGCGCGGCTCGGCGTCTCGAAGCGCGGGGAGTCAACACCCAAGGGCCGCTGCTCGCGCTCAACGTGTGCCTGCAGACGCTGCCGCAGCTGGCGGCGGGCGTGGACGAAGGCGCGGCGCGTCCGCGCATCCGCACGCTCGCCGATGCCATCGTCTGCGCGTATGCGCAGGCGGAGGATGTGGCTCATGCGCTACGCCCCTCTCAAGGATCTGATCGCGCATGACCCTCACGCGGCGGCAGCTCATCTCGGCGGCAGCTTGCTTGGGCACGGCGGCTCTTGCGTCTTGTGCGGCTCCGGCTGCGCGAACCCAAGAGCTCGCGACCACGCTGTTCTGCTTCGATACCGTGTGCACCCTGCGCGGCACCATGCCCCAGCATGTGCTCGACGCGGCTTCCGAACTGTGCGAACGCTACGAGCAGCTCTTCTCGCGCACCATGGGCACGAGCGACATCTCCCGTATCAATGCGGCCGGCGGGGCGCCTGTGGAAGTGGCTCCCGAGACCGCCGACCTCATCGGCCGTGCGCTCGCCTACTGCGCGGCCAGCGACGGCCGCTTCGACATCACCATAGGCGCGGTGTCGCAGCTGTGGGATTTCAGCGCAGGCGTGCGGCCCGACCACGCGGACATCGCCGCGGCGCTTCCGCATGTGGATTGGCGAACAGTGTCGCTGTCCGGCACCTCCGTCACCCTTGCCGACCCCGATTCCTCCCTCGATCTGGGCGGTATCGCCAAGGGCTGGATCGCCGACGCCCTCATCGGCTTTCTCGCCGACGCAGGCGTGGAGAGCGCGTGCGTCAACTTGGGCGGCAATGTTGCCGTGCTCGGCGCCAAGCTCGACGGCGCCCCTTGGCGCGTGGGCGTGCAAGACCCCGCTGCAGCGAGCGGGGAGGGAATCATCGCGCGCATCGATATCACGAGCGGTTCGGTGGTCACGAGCGGGCTCTACGAGCGCTCCTTCGAGCAGGACGGGCGGCGCTGGTGGCATATCCTCGACCCCGCGACCGGCTATCCCGTTGAAACCGACGTGATGAGCGCCACCATCTACGCGCCCGCCTCGATCGATGCGGACGCCAACACTAAGGCGCTCTTCTTCGTGGAACCCGAGGAGGGCATCGCCCGCCTCGAGGGGCTCGGGCTGCAAGGCCTCATCCAGCGCACCGACGGCACCCTTCTTACCACGCCGGGCTCGGGCTTCTCGCTCTCCTGATGCGGGCGCGCTGCGCGCCTCTTCTCGCCGTTGTTGCTCAAAAAGTTAATACCGGTTGACAAGCTATGCTACAATATCTAAATTGACATAGGCTAACTATAAAAAGCTGGTCGATATCCGTTGGCGTCGTCGATTGAATCAACATGGGAATGCCTCTCTCTCTGCTCCATCCCGGTGAAAGCAGCCTCATCACGCGCATTGGCGGCAAGCCCGAAACGCGCCAGTTCCTCGAGGGGCTGGGCTTTGTCGTGGGCACGCCCGTCACTGTGGTGAGCGAGATCGACGGAAACATCATCTGCACCGTCAAAGAAGCCCGCGTGGCCGTGTGCAAGCAGATGGCGCAGAAGATCTTTGTCTGAACCGGGCTGCTCGAAAAGAGCCCGTTTGAAGCTCGGCGCTCCAGCATGGTGCCGATGCACGTGTCCTGAAGGGAGAATGCAGGAATGAATCTGAGAGAGGCCCAGGTGGGCCAGACCGTCAAGGTCGTCAAGGTCCACGGCGAGGGTCCGGTGCGCCGCCGCATCATGGACATGGGCATCACCCGGGGTCAGAAGGTCTTCGTCCAGAAGGTCGCGCCGCTCGGCGATCCCGTGGAGATCACCATCCGCAACTACGAGCTCTCGGTCCGTAAGGCAGACTGCGAGATGATCGAGGTCGTGCCCTGGGACGAGGCAGAGGAGGCGTAACCATGGCCAAAGACGGCATCACCATCGCGCTCGCCGGCAATCCCAACTCCGGCAAGACCACGCTCTTCAACGCCCTCACCGGCTCCAACCAGTTCGTCGGCAATTGGCCCGGCGTCACCGTCGAGGAGAAGCACGGCAGGCTCAAGGGCCACTCCGACGTGACCATCGCCGACCTTCCCGGCATCTATTCGCTCTCCCCGTACACCCTCGAGGAGGTCGTCGCCCGCAACTACCTCACCGATCAGCGCCCCGATGCCATTCTCAACATCGTGGACGGCACCAACCTCGAGCGCAATCTCTACCTCACCACGCAGCTCGTCGAGCTGGGCATCCCCACGCTCGTGGCCGTCAACATGATGGACGTGGTGGAGAAGAACGGCGACGTGATCGATCTGGCCGCCCTGGCCAAGGCCCTCGACTGCAAGGTCGTGGCCATCTCCGCCCTCAAGGGCACCGGCATCTCGGAGGCGGCCGAGGAGGCCGTCGCGCTCGCCAGGTCCGGCGTCAAGCCCATCCCGCAGCACCGCTTCGCCGGCTCCGTGGAGCATGCCATTGCCCACATCGAGGAGGTCTCCGTCCACGATCTTCCCGGCGAGCAGCAGCGCTGGTACGCCATCAAGCTCTTCGAGCGCGACGAGAAGGTCCAGGAGAAGCTCGGCCTCTCCGCCGACGCCCTCGCCCACATCGAGAGCGACATCGCCGATTGCGAGGCCGAGCTCGACGATGACGCCGAATCCATCATCACCTCGCAGCGCTACGACTACATCACCTCGATCATCGGCACGTGCCTGCGTCGCGCCAACAGGGGCGAGCTTACCACGTCCGACAAGATCGACAAGGTCATCACCAACCGTTGGCTGGCCCTACCGATCTTCGCCCTCGTCATGTTCCTGGTGTACGCGCTCGCCATGGGCGAGTCCGTCGCCGACGGCGGCGTGGGCATCGGCACCTTCCTGACCGACACGGCAAACGACGTCCTCGGCGAGGAATGGCTCAAAGACGGCTCGCGTGCCCTGCTCGAGGGCTGGGGCGTCAACAGCGTCCTCACCGGCCTCATCTCCGACGGCATCTTCGCCGGCGTCGGCGCCGTGCTGGGCTTCGTGCCGCAGATGCTCGTCCTCTTCCTGATGCTCGCCATCCTCGAGGATTGCGGCTATATGGCCCGCATCGCCTTCATCATGGACCGCATCTTCCGCCGCTTCGGCCTCTCCGGCAAGTCGTTCATCCCGATGCTCGTGGGCACCGGTTGCGGCATCCCCGGCGTCATGGCCTCGCGCACCATCGAGAACGAGCGCGACCGCCGCATGACGATCATGACCACCTGCTTCATCCCCTGCAGCGCCAAGATGCCCATCATCGGCCTCATCGCCGGGGCTCTGTTCGGCGGCTCCAGCTGGGTCGCCACCAGCGCGTACTTCATCGGCGTGGCCGCCATCATCATCTCGGGCGTCATGCTCAAGAAGACCAAGCTGTTCGCAGGAGATCCCGCTCCGTTCGTCATGGAGCTTCCCGCCTACCACGTGCCGAGCCTCGGCAACGTGCTGCGCAGCACCTGGGAACGCGGCTGGTCGTTCATCAAGAAGGCCGGCACCGTCATCCTGCTGGCATCCATCGTGATCTGGGGCCTCTCCAGCTTCGGCAACGTCAACGGCACCTTCGGCATGGTCGATGAGCTCTATGAGGACGAGGCCCTCGTGACCGACGAGTACGTCGAATCCGTCGCCGCGCGCATGGGCATCGATGCCGAAGACGTCACGCCTATGGACGATTCCCTGCTCGCTGGCGCGGGCAACTTCATCGCGCCCATCTTCAAGCCTCTCGGCTTCGGCTCTTGGAAGCCCTCCGTGGCGACCATCACCGGTCTTGTCGCTAAGGAAGATGTCGTCGGCACCTTCGGCGTGCTCTACAACTACGACGACCAGGACGGCGAGGCCGAGCTTTCCGAGGAAGGCGATGAGATCTGGGATCGTGTCGCCGAAGACTTCAACGCCTTCTCCAACGGCCACGGACAGCTCGCAGCCTTCTCGTTCATGATCTTCAACCTGCTCTGCGCGCCGTGCTTCGCTGCGATGGGCGCCATCAAGCGCGAGATGAACAACGGTAAGTGGACCGTGTTCGCCATCGCCTACATGTGCGTGTTCGCATGGGGTGCGGCTCTCGTGGTGTACCAGCTGGGCATGGCCTTCTCAGGTGCCATGAACATGACCGGTTTGGTCGCGGCCGTTGCGGTGCTCGCGTTCGTGTTCTACATGCTCTTCATCAAGAAGTATCGCGAGGCCGACAGGCTGCTCGTGAAGTAGGGACATACTCAAGGTAGCGATGACAAGGAAAGGAGGACGATGATGATGGAGTGGCTCGTTGAGAACATACCCAACGCCATCGTCCTCCTGCTCGTCGCAGCGCTGGTCGTGCTGGCGGTGCGCAGCATCGTGCGCGGCGGCGCGCTCAACTGCAGCGGCGATTGCGGGGGGGAGTGCGGCGGCTCGTGCGAAAGCCCCCGGCTCAAGCTCTCGAAGGAGCAGCTCGCCCGTCTCGCCGAGCTCGACGAGGAATACGGGGTGTAGCGATGATCAAGACGACCGTGGGCATCGAGGGCATGGTGTGCGAGATGTGCG
>JAWRJQ010000006.1:0-20102 GCA_040307385.1 Atopobiaceae bacterium | reverse complement strand
GTTGATGATGCGAAGGGCTTCAAAGTAATCGCTATTCTTCCTTGCCTGGCAATTGCCTGACGTCTGGCCGGAGCTTCCTTGGCTTTCCGAAATGAAGACGGGCCGGATGAGGTCGATTGAGAGCAGACGAATCTGATCGTTGATGCGTTCCTCCTCGCGTACGGCGCGCTCGCGCTCCTGGGCCATGCGCTCCCTCTCGACATCAAGCTGCTCCTGCACCTGCTGCTCCCTCTGCCGCTTGCTGTCCTTCCACTCTCTGCGTGCATAGAGAAGGGCAATGACGGTGGCGCCCGCTTCGACGACGGTGGCGAAGTTGGCAACGCTCTCGTTGGCAAGCATGTCAAGCATGGCTACCGACTTCCTGATGACGGCTCTCTGAATCAGGAAAACCGTACTATAACGAAAGCATGAGCATGACGCACATCATCGCAGACGGTCGCTTTAGGGCCGGAGCAGCACCCCCCCATTCGGGGATACTCCCCCAATTGGGGGATACTCCCCGAATGGGGGTTGGCGAGAAGAGCGCCCCCGGGGGCGATCCGGGGGCGCATGCGTTGCAGAGCGGGCTGTACGGGCGAAGCTAGATGTTCTCCACCGTGAAGCCGCCCTCGCCCGAGAGAACATGCACGTCTTCCGGCTTGAAGTCCACGAAAGCCCTGTCGCCCACCTCGTAGATCTTGTGGTTCTTGGGATTGAAGTCGGTGATCTTGACCAGCGTTTCGCCCACCATGACCTGATAATTCTGATAGTTGCCCATGAAGCGCGACAGCACCACCGTGCAGGGCAGCACGCCCGTATCGGCGAGCAGGGCAGCCTCGGGGCGCAGGACCAGCGTGCAATCATCGCCCGCCGACATGCCCTCGACGGCGGAGACGAGCACCTCGCAGCCCTCGATCGAAGCGATGGCACGGTTGCCCTCGATACCCGCGATGGATCCGTGCAGGAAGTTAGACTCGCCGATGAAGTCGGCCACGAACTCGTCTTTGGGCTGGTAGTAGATCTCATGCGGGGTGCCGATCTGATCGACGACGCCCTTCTTCATGATGATGATCTTGTCGGAGATGGCCATGGCCTCCGACTGGTCGTGCGTGACGTACACCGCCGTGATGCCGGCCTCCTGCTGGATGCGGCGGATCTCGTTGCGCATGTCCACGCGGAGCTTGGCGTCGAGGTTGGACAGCGGCTCGTCGAAGAGCAGCACGCCCGGCTCGATGACCAACGCGCGGGCGAGCGCGACGCGCTGCTGCTGGCCGCCGGAGAGCTGGTTGGTCATGCGGTTCTCCATACCCTCGAGGCCCACGAGGCCGAGGATGCGGGTGACCTTGTCCTTGATGGTCTTCTCATCCATCTTGCGCAGCTTGAGGCCGTAGGCCACGTTGTCGAAGATGTTGTAGTGCGGCAGCAGCGCGTAGCTCTGGAACACCATGGCGGTGTCGCGCTTGTTGGGGGTGAGCTCGTTGATGGCCTCGCCGCCCAGGTAGATCTCGCCCTCGTCCGGGCTCTCGAAGCCGGCGATCATGCGCAGGATGGTGGTCTTGCCGCAGCCCGAGGGGCCGAGCAGGCAGACGAATTCGCCCGGCTCGATGTCGATGTTGGCGTCGTGCACCGCGTAGAAGTCCTGGCCGGTCTTGGGATCCTGGTAGATCTTGGAGACGTGCTCGATCCTCACGCCTTTCTTCTCTTTTGCCATCGTTTAGGCCTCCTCTTGGACTTTGCTCGTGCCGAAGTACTTGATGAAGATGTTCATGCCCAGCACCGCAGCGTAGGTGATGAGAATCAGAATGGTCGAGAACGCGCAGGCCACGGCGAACTCGCCGCGGTTGGCATACTCGTTGATCTGGACCGTGATGAGCAGGGTCGCCGGCGTGACCACGAGGATGACCGCCGAGATCGCCGTGATGGAGCGCACGAAGGCCGTCACGAGACCGGAGAGGAAGGAGTCCTTGATGAGCGGCAGGGTGACGGTCATGAAGACCTCGAAGCTGTTGGCACCCATGTCGTATGCGGACTCCTCGATCGATTTATCGATCTGGCGCAGCGCCGAGATGCCCGAGCGCGTTCCGGTGGGCAGCGACCGCACGATGAACACGATGATGAGGATGGCGGTGGTACCGTAGATGAACTGCAGCGCGCCGGTACGGAACAGGCCGTTGGCGTAGCCGCGGATGAAGCCGACGCCGAGGACTGTGCCCGGAACCGCCATGGCGAGCATGGAGGCGAACTCGATGAAACCCTTGAGCGCGAAACGCTTTTTCACCACCAGATACGAGATGATCATCGAAAGCAGCGCGGTGAGCGGGCTGGCGATGAGGGCCATCAGGAAGGAGTCGGTGAAGGCCTGGCCGCCTCGGTAGTTGACGAAGACCTTCTCATACCACTTCCACGTGAGGGTGTAGTCGCGTCCCCAGGTCTTGATGAGCGATCCGTACGGCACGCAGATGTACATCGCGATGACGAAGATGGCCACGCCGGCGCAGAGGATGACGAGCGGCACGCGCACCGAGCGGTCGGTGATGAGCATGCGCTGACGGCTGGCCTTGCCCGTGAGCGTGGCCGTTGCCTTAGCCTCGAGGATGTACTTCTGGACGAAGAACATGATGAAGGTGATGGAGAGCAGCACCACGGCCATCGCAGCGGCGCCCTGCTTGTCGTAGTTGCCCGTGATCTGCAAGTAGATCGACGTCGCAAGCGTATCGACGTTGCCACCGATCATCATGGGGTTGGCGAAGTCGGCGATGGATTCCATGACCGTCACGAGGAAGGCATTGCCGATGCCGGGGAGCAGGAGCGGCCAGGTGACGCTGGTGAAGACCTTCCAGCGGCTCGCACCCATATCGCGGGCAGCCTCCTCGAGGGACGGGTCGATGTTCTTGAGCAGGCCCTTGAGCATCATGTAGCACACGGGGAAAAAGGTCATCGTCTGGATGATGATGATCGAACGCATGCCGTAGATGTTGGAATTCTGGATACCCAGCAGCGTCTTGGAGATGATGCCCGAGCGCCCGAAGAGCAGGATCATCGAGAGCGAGAGCACGAACGGGGGCGACACGACCGGCAGGATGGAGACGACCTTGAACAGACCGCTCAAGAATCTGGTCTTAAGCCGCACGTATACCTCGACGTACGCGAACAGCAGGCCGATGAGGGTGGAAAGCACGCCGGTGACGGCGCCGATGATCAGCGTGTTCACGATGGCCGTCTTGAAGGCGGGCTTGGCGAGCACGCCCTTGATGATGTCGAGCGTGATGCCGGAAGGTCCGATGATGCTGTCCACGAGAAGGATCACGAGCGGGTAGATGATGAAGAGCGTCAGGAACACGACGAGAACCACGATGGTCGTGACCATGATGGGATCGGCAAGGAGTTTCTTGCGATCCAGCGACGCGCCTTGGGCTGTTGCCATCAGACGTCCTCTCTCGTCAGCGGATAGATACGGGAAAGCGGGCGGATGGGTTGCCCATCCACCCGCTTGCGATCACGTTACCGCAATGGATGCGACTCCACGATGTGCGAGGGCTACTCGGTCTTGAAGCGGTCGTCGGAGCCGTCGGGGTCGATGGCCGCCATGACCTCTTCCTTGTAGGTGGCGGTATTGGCCATCATGTCGGCGAAATCGAAGTCCATCACGTTGTCGGGATCGACGCCCATGTCGATGGCGACCTGGGGCTGCTCGACGCCCTCGATGACGAGGAACTGATAGGAGCCGACCTCCTTGGCCTGGTTGACGCACTCGGGCGTGAGCACGTACTCAAGCCACAGCTTGGCCGCATTGGGATGGGCGCAGCCCTCGAAGGCGGCGGAGGCGCCGACCTCGTAGGAGGCACCGGAGCTGGGCGCGACGAGACCGATGTTGTCGTAACCGTTGTCGACGATCTGGTACACGCCGTCATGCAGGAAGTTGATACCGATCGAGCACTCGCCGACGCCGATGGACTTGGACGGGCCGCCGCCGCTCTTGGTGTACTGCGCGACGTTCTTGTCGAGATCGACGAGATACTGGATACCGCCGTCATGGCCGTACTTCTGGATGACCGTGTTGAGGATCAGCTCGGCCGTGGAGGCGGTGTTGTAGTTGGACGACCAGATGAGGCCCTGGTACTTCTCGTCGAGAAGGTCGGGCCAGTCCTGCGGGGCATCGATGCCGAGGGCTCCGAGCTCCTCGTTGTTGACGAGGAAGCCGAGGATGCCGTAGTAGATGCCCACCCAGGTGCCGTCGGTGGAGGTGAAGTTCTTGTTGGTAACCGCCGCGAGGTTAGCCGGACTGTACTTCATCAGCAGGCCGTCGTTCGCTGCCTGGACGTAGGAGGTGCAACCGCCGCCGAACCACACGTCGGAGGAGGGGTTGCCGTTCTCCTCCTGAGCCTTGGCGAGGACCTCGCCGCCGCCCAGACGCTGCCAGCTGGTCTTGATGCCGAACATCTCGGTGAACTTGTCGCATGCGGCGATGATGTAGGGCTCCTCGCAGGTGCCCACGACGACAAGCTCGCCGTCGGCCTGGGCTGCAGCCACGAGCTCTGCATCGTAACCCTCGATGTTCGCAGCTTCGCCGCCGCCACCGGCCCCGCCGCCCTCGCCGTCGGCATTTCCGCCGCCGCAGCCGTAGAGGCCCAGGCCGGCGAGAGCACCGGAAGCGGCAAGGAAGTCCCTGCGCGAAAGATTCTTGCTCATGCTCACATCCCCTTATCCCTAGACAATACTATGGCCCTTCGCGTGAAACACTGTTTCATGCGACCAACTCATAGCATTCTGGAACAAATGCCGAACCATTTCCAGTAGGTTTCGGGAGGCAATTCGACAAGCGGCTTATCAGATCCGTCCACCGGATCAGCTCAGAAGACTATTGACCTTTTTGACGATATGTGCTGCGGTG
Source organism: Atopobiaceae bacterium (assembly GCA_040307385.1). Classification (GTDB taxonomy): domain Bacteria; phylum Actinomycetota; class Coriobacteriia; order Coriobacteriales; family Atopobiaceae; genus RUG721. Next base: position 15,232 of record JAWRJQ010000006.1, on the reverse strand, counting down.
AGACCGTATTCCTCGAACAGGCCGGGAACGTCGCCGGATTTGCCGAAGACGTCGTTCACACCCAGGCGCGCCACGGGGACGGGGCACATGCGCGCGGTGAGCTCGCACACCGCCGAACCCAAGCCGCCGATGATGGTGGCCTCCTCGCAGGTGACGATCTTTCCGCAGGTGCGGGCGCAGTCGAGCACGAGATCGTTGTCGAGAGGCTTGATGGTGGGCATGTTGACCACGCGGGCCGACACGCCAAAGCCGGCAAGCTCCTCGGCGGCGGCGAGCGCCTCGTTCACCATGAGGCCGCAGGCGATGAGGGCCACGTCGGCGCCCTCGTGCAAGATCTCGCCCTTGCCCACCTTGAAGGTATAGTCGTCGTTGTGGAAGGTCTTGGTGGCGTAGCGCGAGAAGCGCAGGTAGACGGGGCCGTCGATGTCAACGGCGGCGAAGGTGGCGGCGCGGGCCTCTACGTCGTCGGAGGGGCAGATGACCGTCATGTTGGGCAGGGCGCGCATGAGGGCGATGTCCTCGATGGCCTGGTGCGAGCCGCCATCGGGGCCCACGGAGATGCCGGCGTGGGTGGCGCCGATCTTGACCCCCAGGTTGGGATAGGCGATGGAGTTGCGCACCTGGTCGAAGGCGCGGCCGGCGGCGAATACGGCGAAGGTGGAGGCGAAGGGGATCTTGCCCGCGGCGGCGAAGCCGGCGGCGGTCGCCATCATATCCGCCTCGGAGATGCCCATGTCGAAGTAGCGCTCGGGGCATGCTTTATGGAACTTGTTGGTGTTGGTGGCCTCGCCCAGGTCGGCGTCGAGGACCACGACATCGGGGTTGGTCTGGGAGAGCTCGACGAGGGCCTCGCCGTAGGCAACGCGGGTTGCAGCATTCATGACAGGTGCTCCTTAGGAGTCGAAGGGTCGATGGGAAGAGGGCTCTACTCGGCTGCGAGCTCGGCGAGAGCCTGCTCGGCCTGTGCGGCGTCAGGTGCCTTGCCGTGCCAGCCCACCTGGTTCTCCATGAAGGAGACGCCCTTGCCCTTGACGGTCTCGCACACGATGACGGACGGACGGCCCGTCTCGGCTTTGGCAGCGTCGATGGCTGCGGAGATGGCCTCGAGGTCGCTTCCGTCGATCACCTGGACGTGCCAGCCGAAGGCGGCGAACTTCTCGTCGATGGGATTGACGGTCATGACGGCGTCGTTGGGTCCGTCGATCTGGAGGCCGTTATGGTCGACGAAGGCGATGAGGTTGTCGAGCTTGTAGTGCGCGGCGCTCATCGCGGCCTCCCACACCTGGCCCTCCTGCAGCTCGCCATCGCCGAGGACGCAGTAGACCCAGTAGTCCTTGCCGTCGAGGCGACCGGCGAGCGCCATGCCGTTGGCGGCGGAGAGGCCCTGGCCCAGCGACCCGGTGGACATGTCGACGCCCGGGGTGTCGTTCATGTTGGGGTGCCCCTGGAGGTGGGAGTGGATGTCGCGCAGGGTCTTGAGATCCTCGCGCGGGAAGTAGCCGCGCTCGGCGAGCGTCGCGTACAGCGCGGGCGCCGCGTGGCCCTTCGAGAGCACGAAGCGGTCGCGATCGGCCCAGCGGGGATTGGCCGGGTCGATGTTCATCTTGTCGAAGTAGAGCACCGTGAGGATGTCGGTGCAGGAAAGCGAGCCGCCCGGATGGCCCGAGCCTGCCGCTGCCGTCTCCTCGATGATGTCGATACGGATTTGCTTCGCCACTGCGGCAAGATCTTGCGCCATCGCGTCCTCCCCATGATACGGTTGCCGATTACGGGTTCCACTTTAGCATGCGCGGGCGAACCCGCACGGCATGCGGTGGGAATTCACGCAAATGGTTGACGGGCAGCCGCATGTTCGCATGGTGACATATATAAGGGTGACATATAAGGGTGACATAAGGGGACGGTTCTTTTTTGTCATGACAAACAGAAGTCGACGCCATTATCGGCAAGGGCAGACGCGAACTGCCCATCAGGCCGTGCGGAACGCCCTCTCGATCGCCCCTCTTCCGATTCCCGTAACTCGCTCCGCCTGGCGGATGGAGAATCCTCCGTCTCGCAGCTTTGCGAGCGCACGATTGCGCTGGTCGACAGGCATGCTTTTAATAATCGAAAGATCATCGACGCCAAGCAGCTCCAGCGCGGATTCTATGAGCATCTGCTCCGTCGGTTTCTTGCCGAAGCTCGGCTGATATGCAATACTGGCCCGCTCCGAGCAAAACGATCTGAAGCCCTCGGCTCCGCCGAGCATCTCGAGCACCGAATCTGTCCCACAGCGGATGGAATGCCCGGTATATTCCGAGTAGCTGCTCCACGGGTACTCGCCCGCAGGGCAAATCCCTGCTTCCTCGGGGTTGTTGTGAATGTAGCGCACGACCTCGAGGAGCTGTCGCTCCGTGTCGATCGGCTGGCTGCGGAACCGGTCCTGGAACACATGCCCAACCCTATCTGCCTTTCGGTTGTATCGCATGGCATAGCTGGTTGCAAGTCGTCTTATCGCATGGCTGATCTTGCCTTCAGGGTCATCCACGAGGAGATGGACGTGGTTGTCCATGAGGCACCATGCAATAAGGCGCAAACCTGGTTCTTCCAGAGAACGGTCGAGGGTAGCGAGAAACGCTCGCCTATCACTGTCGGACTCGAACAGGATCTGCCGGGCGTTTCCGCGCAGCATGACGTGATAGTAGCCTGTCTTGCTTTTTGTGCGCGGAACCCTTGACATGGCGCCTCTCTCAGATTGCCAAGCACTGTGGGGTGGTTTCGCCTATTGGCACGTCAATCTCCCGCTCTTTATCGCAAAACCCCTGTCAAAGCAGGACATGTGACAAAAAAGAACCGTCCCTGTTTGTCATCAGGAAAGGAGCAGGGCCTCGAGCTCGGCGACCGTCTCGGCGATGGCGACCGCGCCCGCATCCACGAGCTCGGAGCGCGGGGCCGTCTTGCCGTAGAGCACGCCCACACAGGGCACGCCCACCGCGGCGGCGGCATGCACGTCGAGATCGCGATCCCCCACCATCACGGCGTCGTCCACCGTGCCGTCCATCTGGGAGATGGCACGCAGGATCGCCTCCTCCTTGGTGTCGTCCCCGTCGCTCGTCTTGCCGCAGATGGCGTCGAACGCGCCCGCGATGCCGTTGTCGCCCACCTGGCGCATCACGAGACCATGGCGCTTGGAGCTGGCGATGGCGAGCAGCCTGCCGTTCAGGCGCAGACGCGCGAGCAGGTCGCGGATACCCTCGAAGATGGGCCAATCGTCCACGGTGCCCGCCTCGTAGCGGCTGCGGTAGCGGCGCGTGACCTCCGCCGCATCCGCATCGGACAAGCCGTAAACCTGCGAATACGCCTGCGGGAACGGCGGCCCCACCAGACGCGTGAGATCGCCCAGCTCCTCCTCGGCGAACCCGAACTCCAACAGCACCGCACGCGCCGTGGCGGTGATGCCGCGCAGGGAATCGACGAGCGTGCCGTCCCAGTCGAACACCACCAGCCTGCGCGCCGCCGGGCTCATGAGCGCTCCTCGAAGAGCGGCGTGGAGAAGTACCGCTCGGCCGTGTCGGGCAGGACCGTGACCACGCGCTTGCCCTCCCCCAGCTCGCGGGCGAGGCGCAGAGCGGCCGTGACGTTGGTGCCGCTCGAGATGCCGCACATGAGGCCTTCCTCGGCGGCGAGGCGGCGCGCACAGGCGAGCGCTTCCTCATCGGTGACGATGACCACGCGGTCGTACACGGCGCGGTCGAGGTTCTTGGGAATGAGGCCGTCGCCGATGCCCATCTGGATGTGCGTGCCGATCATGCCGCCCGACAGGATGGCGGCCTCCTCGGGCTCCACAGCCCAGATCTGCATGTGCGGGTTGGCCGTGCGCAGCACGCGGCCCACGCCCGAGAGCGTGCCTCCGGTGCCGAACCCGCTCACGAAGCCGTCGATGGGGCCGTCCACATCGAAAAGGATGCGCGCGCCCGTCTCGAGGATGTGCGCGGCGGGGTTGTCGGGGTTGTCGAACTGCTGGGGAACCCACACGTGCTCGGGGTCGTCCTCGCGCATGGAGAGCGCGATCTCGAGGCAGCGCTCGATGCACTTGCCGATATCGCCCTCGTCGTGCACGAGCACCACCTCGGCGCCGTAGGCACGGCAGAGCTTGCGGCGCTCCTCCGAAACGGAGTCGGGCATGATGATGCGCACGCGATAGCCCTTGACGGCGCCCACGAGCGCAAGGCCGATGCCCTGGTTGCCGCTGGTGGGCTCCACGATGACGCTGTTGGGATGCAGCAGGCCGCGCTTCTCGGCGCCCGCGATCATGGCGGCGGCGACGCGCGTTTTGATCGATCCGCCCACCTCGAGGGCTTCGAACTTGACGAGAACCTCGGCCATACCGGGTTCGACGAGCCTGTTCAGACGCACGAGCGGCGTGTGGCCGGTGGCGTCGAGGATGTTCTGGTAGACCATGGCCCTCTCCTCGATACTGCAAAATCGCATACCATACCATACCACGGCAGCGCACGCGTGCAGGCGAAAAGGACGGCGTGCCGACGGCGCGTGGATGATTCGCAGGGGCGTTCGCCGCGGAAATCGCCTATACTTGCTCTGTGAACGGCTCATCGCCGTTCCGTTCGTTTTCTCGATTGCCCGGCACCTCGCGTGCGTGCGGCAATTGTCTTTTGGTACTCATCCAGCTGCGAGGATGAGGCGGGAAGCATCCGTCTGCGAGGATGAACCGGCAGGTGTCCAGCTGCGAGGATCGCCCGGTTTCCCGCATGCCACTCAAAAGAGCGTATCGAAAGAACAACACCAGGAGGGGACCATGAATATAACCGCCACTACCATCGACCTTGCCAAAGTCCAGGCCGACGCCGAGGAATCGTACCGTAAGGGGTTCTTCTGCTGCGAGGCCGTCATGGAGGTCATCATCGACAACTTCGGGCTCGACGTTCCGTACGAGACCATCAAGATGGCTTCCGGCATGGCCATCGGAGTGGGCAAGTCGGGCTGCATCTGCGGAGCGCTGAACGGCGGCGTGCTCGCCATCGGCATGCTCTTCGGACGATCGGAGCAGAAGGGCCCGCAGGATCCCAACGTCGTGAAGTGCATGAGCATGACGAACGAGCTGCACGACTGGTTCAGGGCCAACAACACCAAAAACGTCGCCTGCTGCCGCGTCCTCACCAAGGAGTTCGACATGAGCAAGGGCGGCCACAAATCGCAGTGCATCTACTACACGGGCATCTGCGCGGCCAAGACCGCCGAGATCCTCGCGCGCGAGCTGGGCATTCCCACAACGGGCGAGATCACGGTTCTCACCCATGACGAATACCTCAAGACCAGGGTCGCTCCGCTCGAGGCCTAAACGATAGAAGGAGACACACCAGTGATTAAGAAGATCCCGGTTCCGATCTGCGGCGTGATCCTCGGCCTGTTCGGCCTCGGCAACCTGCTGCAGTCGTACTCAGAAGGCGTGCGCATGGTATGCGGAATTGCAGCCACGCTGCTTGCCGTGCTGTTTTTGATCAGCGTCTTCTCCAACCTCGACAAGTTCAAAGAGGACATGAAGAACCCGATCATGGCGAGCGTCTTCTGCACGTTTCCCATGGCCTTGATGCTGTTCAGCACCTACTTCAAGCCGTGGCTCGGCATTGCGGCGCAGATAGTCTGGTACTGCGCGGTCGTGCTCCATGGTGCGATGATCGTCTACTTCACGAAGGCGTTCGTGCTCAAGCCTGCGCTCGAGAAGGTGCACGCGAGCTATTTCATCGTGTACGTCGGCATCGTCATGGCCGCGATGACGGCTCCCGCCTTCGAGGCGACCGCGCTGGGCATGGCGACGTTTTGGTTTGGATTCGCCGCGCTGCTCGTTTTGCTGGTGTTCGTGACCATGCGCTACGCCAAGCTTCCGGCACCCGACCCGGCGAAACCGCTGATCTGCATCTATGCGGCTCCGACCAGCCTCTGCATCGCAGGCTACATCCAGTCCGCCGCGACCAAGTCGCTGCCGTTCCTCACGGCGATGTGGGTTGTCGCAACCGTGCTGTTCGTGTTCGCCTGTATCAAGTTCGTCCAGTATCTCAAGCTGCCGTTCTTCCCCAGCTACGCCGCATACACGTTCCCGTTCGTCATCAGCGCGATCGCAACCAAGCAGCTGCTCGGCTGCTCGGTGGCGCTGGAGAGCCCGATGACGTTCCTCGGGCCGATCGTGGTGATCGAGACCGTGATCGCCACGGCAACCACGCTGTATGCGCTCGTCCGCTACCTGATGTTTCTGTTCGCCGACGGCGGGAAGCGCGCGGCGTAGCGCCGGTCGCGCAGGTGGAATGCCATGAAGCTCGCGCTGGTCATCTCCCCCGCTAAGAAGATGAACGTGGTGGAAGGCCCTCCCCACGCGGAGGGTCTTCCCCGGTTTCTGGAGCGAACGGAGCAGCTCATGACGGCTCTGCAGGCGCTGTCGTTCGACGAGGCGCAGACGCTCTGGAAGACGAGCGACAGGCTCACGGCGCTCAACAGGGATCGCCTGCGCGCGATGGATCTCACGCACGGTGCCGCCACCGCTGCTGCCGTCGCCTACGAGGGCATCGCCTTCCAGCATCTGGCGGCTGCGGTCATGGACGGACCCTCGTTGGACTATCTGCGCGACCACCTGCGCATCCTCTCGGGCTTCTACGGCGTGCTCGCTCCGTTCGACGGCGTGGTGCCCTACCGCTTGGAAATGCAGCAGAAACTCTCCGTGGGCGGGTACGACGATCTGTATGCGTTTTGGGGAGACAGCTTGCTGCGCTCGCTCGCCGAAGAGGGTTTCACCGACATCGTCAACGTCGCGTCTGTGGAATACGCGCGGGCGCTCGCGCTGCACGCAGGGTCGGGCATGCCCGCCATCACCACCTGCCTCTTCGGCGACCTGCGCGACGGCAGGCTCGTGCAGCGCGCGACGGAGGCCAAGGCCGCGCGAGGCACCTTCGTGCGCTGGTGCGCGGAGCGAAACATCGAGGAGCTGGACGGCCTGCGCGCATTCGCTGAGCGCGGCTATGCATACGACGAGCGTCTCTCGACGGACAAGGCACTCGCGTTCGTGCGGCAGAGCGCCTAGCCGAGCGAGCCTCCGAACCAGGCCGGCTTGTTCCGTCGGTTCCCGTCTCCAGGCGCCGTGACCGCATACACGCCGATTCGCCAGAATGGCATATTTTTCCCCTTTTCTGCCGATTTTGGGGCTCGATTCTCCATCGGCCGGAAAGGACACCCTCGTTTGCGCAGGTCAGACGGGCCGTGAATGCGACCCCGTTTTTTCCGGCACCGTTTTTCGGCAGAAAAGGGGAAAATTATGCCATTCTGTCGATTTCACGTGTATGCCCGTCCTCGGACGCCGCACGGCGGCGGGCGACGCAGTGCCGCAGACAATGTATCCAGGGCCTATTCGAACGGGAAGACGTAATCGAGGCCCAAGCGATCTCGGAGCTCGATGATCTCCTTCTGGACGGCGGCCGTTACAGGCACGCCCGCATCCCTGCGCTCCTGCCATGCAATCCATTCCTTCTCGCCCGCCGTATAGATGCGCTCATAGCCGGGTGCCTTGCGCGAGGAACGCAGCTCGCGGCAGATATCGCCGGCGATCTTGGCGAACACGGCACGCCCGCAGAACGCGTCGGGGTCGATCACGAAGAAGAAATGTCCGAGGTGGTGCATCTGCAATCCCCCATCGGGGGCTACGCCCGACAGCGCCTTCATGAACTGCCCGCCGGTGAGCGATGCGGAAAGGATCTCCACCGCAGCGGCATAGCCATAGCCCTTGTAACCGCACAGCTCGTCGCCAGGCCCGCCGCCGAGCGGCGCGAACGCCGCATCGCCGCGCGCAAGCAATTCTAGGATCTTCTGAGAGTCGGTGATCGCCGCGCCATCGCGGGTCACGATCGCGCCGGCGGGCGTGGGCATGCCCTCGCGAGCCCAGTATTCGATCTTCCCGCGCTGGACGATGGAGGTGGCGCAGTCGATGCAGAAGGGAAACTCCTCGTCGGTGGGAAGCGCGATAGTGAGCGGGTTGGTACCCAGCATGTTCTCCGCACCGAAGGTGGGCGAGACGGACGGGCGCGCGTTGCTGCCCGTGATTCCCACCATACCCCGCTTGCTGGCCATCATCGCCCAGTAGCCGGCGATGCCATAGTGCGTGGAGTTGCGGATGGCGCCGCCCGCCATGCCGCAGGCTTCGGCCTTCTCGATCAGGCGCTCCATCACGCGAAAGCTCGCGACCATGCCCATGCCGTCGTGCGCGTCCGCCACGAGGGTGGTGGGCGTTTCCCGTACGATCTCGAGCTCGGTCACCGGCAGGAGCGTGCCCTGCTCGATGCGGTCGATGTAGATGGGTTTGAAGCGGTTGCAGCCATGGCTCTCGATGCCGCGGCGATCGCTCTCCAAGAGCACGTCTGCGCAGATGGCAGCATCGTCGCGCGGCACGCCATAGGCGCAGAACACGTCGATGATGAAGGCGTTCATCAGCTCCCAAGGCACAGTTGGTCTGGTTTCCATGGACGGCTCCTTTGACAGAAAGGGACCAAGCGCCCACGCCTGGTCCCGCGAACCGAAACGAGCTGTACGCCCTGAAGGGCTAGCCCTCTTGGACGACCTGCGCATCCGGCGCATTCGTGCGCACGGACTCGACGCCGTTGAGGCAGCTCGACTTGGCCTTGTATCCCTCGGATGCGACGATATTCTGGCCGTTCTTGGCAAGCAGGCGAAAGCGGAACTCCCCCGCTTTGTCGAGGTAGATCTCGAACTTGGGGCAAGGCTGCCGCTCAAAGCCCTCAACCGTCTGGTCCTCGAGCGCGGCCTCAGGGGCATTGCTCTTCACGGATTCGATACCGTTGAGGCAGCTGTCCCGGGAAGCGTACATCTGCGATGTGGCGATGACCTCGCCGTTGCCCGCCTTGAGCACGAAGCGGCAGCCCTTCTCGGTGGTGCGGATAGAGAACGTACCCATGATTTCCTCCTAGCGCCGACAGTGCGACCTCAATTCCAAGCGTACGCATTCCTCCGGCGCGTTCCTGCTCTTTTCGGCCATCGTTCGGATATGGCGCCAAATGAAGGCTCCAACGGCTTGGATTGAGGGAAGTCCGCATTCCTGCGGAGTTGGATCGGCTGCGGACGAGAAGCGCGGGATCGCCCTGCCGGCATCCCGCCGCCATGGACGCGCGCTCAGCCGTACAATGGAGCATGTCGAACGTTTGGGAAAGGACATCATGGACATCGAGTTTCTGCTGTGGCTGCAGGGCGTCCGCGAGGCGGCGGGTCCCTTCATCGAATCGCTCATGAACCTCATATCGCATATCTGCGATGGAACCTTCATCGCGCTGGTGCCCTGCCTGCTCTATTGGGTGATCGACAAGCGCGCGGGCATGTTCGTGATGGTCAATCTGGGCATCGCCGGCAACCTGAATCAGCTGGTCAAAGATACCGCGTGCGTATATCGCCCCTGGGTGCGCGATGCGCGGATCATCCCTTCGCCCGAAGCGCTCGAACACGCCACGGGCTACTCGTTTCCCAGCGGGCACACGCAAACCGCCGCTTCGGTGTTCGGCTCGACGGCACTCTCGTTCAAGAGGAAGCGCTGGCTTGCGGTGCTGTGCATCACTCTGGCGCTGCTCGTCGCCTTCTCGCGCAACTTCCTCGGCGTGCACACCCCTCAGGATGTCGTGGCGGGCATCGTCGAAGCGGTTCTGGTTATCTGGCTGTCGCGCTATCTCATCGCATGGGTGCAGCGCAGCACCACCAAGGACACGACCGTGCTCCTCGCAGGCGTCGTCTTCATCGCCGCCATCCTGCTCTTCACCCAGTTCAAAACCTACCCTCTGAACTATGTCGATGGCGAGCTCCTCGTTGATCCCGCCGAGATGATCGTGGACGCCTACAGCCATGCCGGCATCCTGTTCGGTGTGGTGGCAGGATGGTTCCTGGAGCATCGCTACGTGCGTTTTTCAACCGACTGCAGCGTCAAGCGGAAACTCATCCGCCTGCTGGTGTGCGCGCTCATGATGGGGGCGTTCGTCGGGCTCGGCCAGCTCATCAAGCTCGCGCTGGGTAAGGGCCTTGTCTACGCCGTCGCCAGGGGGCTCTTCCCCGCCTTCATCGGAACGTTTGGGGGTCCTGCGGTGTCTGCGCGCCTGGAGCGTCGCTTCGACCCGTCCGATACAGAGATCCCTCGGGAATCTGCGTAGGAATGGGATTCGCCGGAGAGGACGGAGCCGCGGGCGTCGCAGGTTGCATGTGCACGTACGGCTGCGGCTGCGCGTACGGCTGCGGCTGCGCGGCGGGTGCGGGCGCAGCGTAGACGTAGGTGCGGCCATCGGGCGCAGTATAGGTGTAGGCGGAGGGAGCAGGCACAGGCGCGGCGTAACCGGCGGGAGCGGGCGCCGTCCGCAGATCCGAAGCGCCCAACTTGAAGAACGCGCCTCGGTTGGGGACATCGATCTCATTCAAGGTATGGACCGCACGGACGACCAGCGGGATGTAGAGCACGATGCAGACCACATAGACGGTCACCGTGGCCCAGCCCTCCTCGGTTCCGGACGATACGTACTCGGTTGTGATCGAGCCGCCCATGATGAAGGTGAGGATGTAGAGCAGCCAGTCATCAAGGGCATGGAGCAGCGCCGCCGAGACGAGCTCGCCCGTCTTGCACACAACTGCAGCGAGCGCGAAACCATACGTGCCCGTTTGGATCACTTTGAGAACCGCTTGGAGAAGCTCGAGCGGTGTCGCGGTGGCCAAGGATGAGAGGTTCACGTGCATCAAGCCGAAGACCACCGAGCTGATGATGCACGCCCACAGGATGCCCTTTCGGCTGGCGCCCATGCGCGCGAGCAAACCGTTCAAGATGAGGCCGCGCACCATGAACTCCTCGAGAAAGCCTATGCCCAGACAGAGCGCGACCGACAGGAACGCCTGCCACGGCCAATCGAACACGAGGATCATCTCGCCCAAAGCGACGGTGGAATAGAGGTTGAGAATGGCTATGCCTGCGGAAACGGCAATGGACCACCACATGGCGCGCCAGGCGAACATCCACGAATCCCGGGTGATGTTGAACATCTTGGAGCCGCCCAGGATGCCGCAGAGAACCATAGCGAACAAAGCCCCTCCGAGCTCCGCGCCGAGCGTGTCGTCGAGCGGAGTGGCCCTGCTCACAAGAAGACCGAAAACCTCTCCGAGGACGATCACCGGCAGGCATGCGAGCGCGATGGCGAGCGCGCCCCAGCCCTTCTTGGGCTGAGAAGCGACCTCGGGAGGCTGCGGAATGGCATACGATTGCACGGGAGGCTGCTGATAGACGGACGATGGCGCAGACGCCTGCGTATATGCATACGGGGCATTCTGGGGAGCCTGGGACTGGAACTGCTGATTGTACATCATCACTCTTTCTAGAACCCTGACAGACAGTGTTCAGTATACCCGCTGCATGCCCTCCCATGCATCTGCACGAAAAACGCGGGCGGAGAGCGCATGCCCTGCCCGCGTGAGCAGCCGCTTCGGCAGCTCGACCCGCACTGCCTAGAGCGCTTGCTTGCCCGTCTCCGGAAGCGTGAGCGCCACCTCGAGATTGCCGTTGCGGCAGCGGATCTCGTCGATCATGGCCTTCTCGGCCGCCGTATCGGACATGCCGATGTTGTAGGTGAGCCTGAAGAGGCTGCCCAAGTTAGCGGTTTTCACCGAAGCGAGCTCATGGTAAGTGGTATAGGTGGCGAAAATATCGGTGAACAGGTCGACGTAATCCAGATCCTCGGGAATGGTCACCCTGAGCGTCCGGTCGTGATGGGTGTTGGCAGCGCCGAAGCTGGAGAGCTGGTAGATGGCGAATACGCCGCCCAGGGCCACGGTGATGATGGCCGCATAGAGCACGTATCCCATGCCGCACACGAGGCCGACCGCCATCGCAAGGAAGATGAAGCTGATGTCGCGCGCAGAGCCGGGTGCGCTGCGGAAGCGTACGAGCGAGAACGCGCCGGCAACGGCGACGCCTGCACCCACGTTTCCGTTGACCATCATGATGACGACGGCGACGATGGCGGGAAGGACGGCGATGCCGAGCACGAACGAGCGAGTTGCGCGGCTGTGGAGCGTGTAGACCCACGCGAGCGCCAATCCGAGCGCCAAGGCCGATGCGATGACGATGAGCATGGATGCAAGGCTGAGCGATGAGGTGGTGGAGGTCGTTGCGAACAGGGATTCGAGCATGGAGATCACTTCCTAACTAGACGGTTTGAACAGGGGCGACGGGACGCTGCGGGACGCGACGCGGGACGCGAGGCTGGGAGGAAACGACGGTGGACGCGAGGACAGGCTGCACGATAGGAACCGGCTGAAGCTGGACCTCGGGATCCACGACGGCGCCCGAGCGCACCCATGCGGTGCCGTATTTTGAGAAGGACGCCTTGTAGAGCCGCATCGCGGTCAGCTCGTTCACAAGCCAGAGCGGCATGGCTCCGCCGCTCTTCACCTCCATGAGCGAGAAGCCCTCGTCGAGAAGCGGCTCGCCGTCGGTATCCTCGGCAAGGCTGAGGCGGTCGGTGCGCCATCGTATGTTGCGATCGAAGGTGATGCGGAATTCCCGGTCGTCCTTTGCGAAGAAGGCGCAGCGGTCGTAGGCGATGTAGCAGGACGGCTGAAGGCCGCCGTAGCGCTCGACCGTGTAGGCTATCTCGCGCTCGACCTGATCGGCAGGCTGCTCCAAACCGGCGAGCATACGGTTGGCGCGCTCCAGATCCTGAGCGACGCGGCGCTTGTACACGATGCCGTCGTACTTCTTCTTGAGCTCGACGAACACCTCCTTGCCCGCATCGTAGCGCCCGTATGAGCGTACGCGCACCTTCTCCTTGTAGATGGGACCTTCACACGAGCGGCGGATGAGCAGGTGGGAGGGGGTGTCGTAGTAGACGTTGCAAATGGTCGACTCGCCATGCTCGTCGGCGATCATGCGGGGAGCCATGGCGCGCTCGATACGTGCGCGCTGCTCGTTGGAAACGAGATACTTGATCTCATAACGCTTGAACTTGAATTGATGTGCCATTGCCGCACCTCCTTGAGTGTCATCGACACTATACGGAGGCGACCTTAAAACTACCTTAATGCCCTCGGGGCGCACGAGGAGGCGTGCGGGAATGGCAGCGTTCTCGGGCGTGTCGAACGCTTTCGGGCGTCGAGGAGCCGTGCGTGCTCATCTGGGTCTATCGTTCGAGACCGAAAAACGCGCAGACATGTCCCGAATCATAGACTCAGACGGAACCGGCGCAGCTGAAACAGCGCGTCCCGCACGAACATGCGGTCAGGTTGGGCGCGATAAGGACGGGCTAGATTTCGAGATCGATCCGGATGGATGCGCCGTCGTCGGAGCGTGCCGACACGCTTCCGCCGTGCGCATCCGCGATGGCAGCGACCACGGCGAGGCCGATACCGTAGCCCCCCGATGACGAGCGGGCCTCGTCGGCGCGGTAGAAGCGCTCGAAGAACTCGGCATGGTCGCCGAGCTCGATGCCGTCGACGGTGTTCCACACGCAGATGTGAGCGCGGTTGCGGCGCATTTCCGCAGAGAGGCGCACCTCTCCCCCTTCGTTCGAATGCTTGAGGGCGTTGTCGAGCAGCGTCGAGAGGGCCTGACGCACGAGGGCCTTGTCGCCGCGCGCCGTCGAAGCGGGCGCCACGCGCACGGACAGCGTTTTGCCGCTCGCCACCGCCACCGGATCGAACTCGCGCGCCGCCTCTTCGACGAGCGCGGTAAGGTTGTAGTCCGCCACCTGCATGGTTGCCGCGCCCTCCTCGGCACGTGCAAGCGATACCAGCTTGGAGGCAAGGTCGGAGAGGCGCTCCACCTGATGGCGGATGCTGTCCACCCACTCGCTCCCGCCGCTCTCGATCTCGATCACATCGGCGCTCGACGAGATGATGGCGAGCGGGGTCTTGAGCTCGTGGCTCGCGTCGGTCACGAACCGGCGCTGGCGCTCCTGATTCTCCTCGAACGGCCGCACCGCATGGGCGGAGACCGGCACGAGGATGGCGGCGACGGCCGCAAGGCCCACGAGACTGGCAATCAGGCTGATGAGGGCGGATGAGGTGAACGCCGACAGGTCGCGTGACATGTCGACGAAGACGACGGCTTCCTTATCCTCGATCTCACAGCGCAGGAACCGATAACCGGCGATGGTGCCGCGTTCACGGCCCGTCTTCCACGCACGCACACCGAGCTTGACGGCCTCATCCTCCTCGATCGAGGCGATGTGCGACAGGTCGGTCGTAACGGCGGCCGAGCCATCGGGGCTCGCGCCTTCATCGATCCACACGATGAAATAGCGCGTGTCGAAGGGCGTCTCCTTGCCCAGGTCCCCGCGCAGCGTGCCCGCATCGAAGTCGCGACGATCCGCCGGCCCGCCGCGGCCCTTACCTGCACCGGGATCGTTGAGCGCATCCCAATTCGACTTGGAGAGCTGACCGTTGGATGCGGCCACGAGATCGGCGCGGGCATCCTCGCGCACCGTGAGCGAGACGTAGTTCGCGATATTGATGCCGCCCACGATCACGAGCAGGACGAGCGCGACGCTTGCGAGCGCGATGGCGATGAATCTGCGACGGAGCTGCTTGATCATCCGTCGCCCTCCTCGAGGTAGTAGCCCACGCCGCGCAGCGCCTGGATGCGCACGTCAGATCCCGCAGCGGCGAGCTTCTTGCGCAGGTTGGAAAGGTTCACCCACACCACGCTCGTCTCGACATCGGCGAGCGACCCCCAGACCTTGCGCATGAACGCATCGGCGGAGATCTTGGAGCCCTTGGCGGTAACGAGCATCTCCATCATCTGGAACTCCCGCGCGGTGAGGTCCACGCGGCGCTCGTCGCAGACGAGCTGGGACGCCCCCTCGTCGAGGGTGAAATCGCCGAAGGCGAGCTCGCGTGCGGCAACGCCCGCCGAGGTGCGCGTGAGCACGCGGATACGCGCGAGCAGCTCCCGCGCCGCGAAGGGTTTGGTAAGGTAATCGTTGGCCCCCGCATCGAGGCCGGTCACGCGATCGTGGATCTCCGACTTCGCCGAAAGCATGAGCACGGGGATCCCGATGCCCTGCTCGCGCATGCGGCGCAGCACCGTGAGGCCGTCGACCTTGGGCATCATGATGTCGAGAATCGCCATGTCGTAATCGTTGATATCGAGGTTGTAGAGCGCCTCTTCGCCATCCGGGGCGGCATCGACCACATAGCCGGCATGCTCCAAGATGGCGACGAG
>JAWRJQ010000005.1:0-18414 GCA_040307385.1 Atopobiaceae bacterium | reverse complement strand
TGGGCGCCGTCTTCGGCAAGGGTGAGGGTGGCCGTCCGTCCGGGAACATCCTCGAGGATGATCGTGTCGTGGTCGAACGGCGCACGGTCGAGCCGCCACACGGCGCTGTTCTCAGCGATCGTCGTGGAATGCGCGCAATCGATTAGCCCGGTGCCCTTGTCGAGCCAGGGCGTGGCAGGAGACCACGGCTCGGCAAACCGGACGGCGTGGTCCTCGAACGCCCCCGCCGTCCCGGGGATGGGCACGTTGAAGGCGGGGTGGCCTCCCACGGCGAAGGGCATCGTGGCGGCTCCAGCGTTGCAGACCTCGAAGGTCTGCACAAGGCCGCCTGCGCCCAGCTCGAAGGTCGTGCGCAGGCGGAAGGGATACGGATACCGCGCAAGCATCGCATCGGTCGAGGCGAGCTCGAACACGACCCTCGTATCGGTCTTCGAGAGCACCGCATGCTCGTGCAGACGTGCAAGGCCATGGCGCTCCAGGCTGACGGGGCCCTCGGCGCTCATGGCCTTGTTATCGCGCAGCGAGCCCACGATGGGGAACAGGATGGGCGCGCGGCCCTTCCACCACCGGGGATCACCCTGCCAGAGATACTCGCGGCCCTCGAAGGCAAGGTTCATGAGCTGGGCGCCCATGCTGTCGATGACGGCCCTATACGGACCTCGTCCGATGGTATGGAGCGCCATGGCCTCTCCTTTCGTAGGGCGAGAGATGCCCGTTTCGCTTAACCGAGCAGCTCGGCGACGTCGAGGGCGATCATGTACTCCTCGTTTGTGGGAACCACGAGAACCTTGATCTTGCTCTCGGGCGTGCTGATCGTGCGCACGTCATCGGAACGGATGGCGTTGAGCTCGTCATCGATCTCCACGCCCATCCACGCGAGCTTCTTGGCAACCTCGGCGCGCATGCGCGATGAGTTCTCGCCGATGCCTGCGGAGAAGGCGATGGTGTCGACGCCCTCGTTGGCCTGGGCCATCTCCATGATGAGCTGGGCAGCGCGGTAGGCGAACATCTCGATGGCCATGGCGCACTTCTCGTCGCCCGCATCGGCGGCCTCCTCGATGTCGCGCGAGTCGGAGGACAGCGCGGAGACGGCGAGCAGGCCGGACTGCTTGTTCATCATGGTGTCGACCTCATCGACGGTGTAGCCGCCCACGCGCTGCAGATAGATCACGGTGGCCGGGTCGATGGTGCCGCAGCGGGTACCCATGATGAGGCCGTCGAGCGGGGTGAGGCCCATGGTGGTGTCCATGTCTTTGCCGTCGGTGATGGCGCACAGTGACGCGCCGGAGCCGAGATGGCAGCTCACGAGCTTGTGAACGCTGTCGCCGAGGAACTCCTTGGAGGCGCGCCAGATGTAGCGGTGGCTGGTGCCGTGGGCGCCGTACTTGCGGATGTGGAGGCTATCGACCACGTCGCGCGGCAGGGCATAGCGGTGCGCGCGCTCGGGAATGGCGTAGTGGAAGGAGGTGTCGGCGACGACCACGTTGCCCTTGTCGGGGAAGAGCTCGCGGCAGACCTCGATGGCGTCGGCCTCGGCGTAGTTGTGGAGCGGCGCGAGCGGCGCGACCTCGCGCACCCAGCCCAGGCTCTCATCGGTGACGACCTTGGACTCGGGGAAGTACCAGCCACCCTGAACAACGCGGTGGCCTATGCCGATGAAGTCCTTGCCGGTGGCGTCGATGATGTCGATCACGAACTGCATGGCGGTTTTATGATCGGGCAGCGGCGCCTCGATCTTCTGCTTGCCGTCAACCGCGATGGACTCATAGCCCACGAACGAGCCGTCGATGCCGATGCGCTCGCAATTGCCCTTGGCATACACCTCGCGCGTGTCAACATCGAGCAGCTGGAACTTGAGCGAGGAAGAGCCTGCGTTGATAACGAGAACGTTCATGGAGCTCCTTTGTTCAGGAATGTGTGCCGACTTTCTTATGATAGCGCAGAACCGCCCGGAGGCGGCGGCCAAGATCGCACGCTACGCTTTGGCGATAAGACCTTCGCCGAGCGGCGTGCCGCCGAGCACGTGCATGTGGAGGTGCATGACGGTCTGCCCGGCGTCGGCACCCGTATTCATGATGCAGCGGAAGCCGGATGCGTCGATGCCGCACGTCTGTGCCACGGCCTCGGCGGCCTTTGCCATGGAGGCGAGCACCTCGGCGGGCACGCCGTCGATGATGTTGGCGTAGTGGGCTTTGGGAACCACGAGCACGTGCACGGGAGCCTGGGGGCTGAGGTCTTTGAACGCGACCACGTTCTCATCCTCGTAGAGGAACTCTGTGCCAAACGATCCGCTGGCAATCTTACAGAAGATGCAGTCGTCCATGATGATCCAATCTCGTGAGAGCCGCAGGACGCGCGGCGGCGTCTACTCCGTGGGCGCGCCGTCGTCGAGCAGCTTATGCACCTGCTGCTCGGCCTGCGCGATCCGCGCCTTCAGGCTCTTCAAGAGCTCGACGCCGCGCGTATACGTTTTGAGCGAGTCCTCGAGTTCGAGATCGCCCGTCTCGAGCGAGCGCACGATCTGCTCGAGCTCGATCGAAGCCTCCTTGAAGCTCAACTGGTCGATGTCCGTGGTCTCGACGTCACTCATGGTCGACTCTCCCCTCCTGGCTGCGGGTTACCCGGGTTTGGATGCTGCCGTCTGCAAGATGGATGGTGAGCGCGTCGCCCACCTCCGCCTGCGCATACGACGTCACGATGCGGCCCTCGTCCGAGCGGACGATGGCGTAGCCTCGGTTGAGCACCGCAAGCGGCGACAGGGCGTTAAGCGATGCGGCGAGGCGGTCGAGGCGGGCTGCGGGCTCTTGGCAGATACGGCTCGCCGCATGGGCGAGCCTCTGGGACATGCGCTCCATGTCGCTGCTCCTGCGCTCGATGAGGGCTGCGGGAGCGGCGGATAAGCGCTCCTCGGCGCGCATGATGTCGCGCTTGCGCTCGTCGATGAGGGCGTAGGGGCTCGTGAGGCACGGGCGCGACGCCAGCGCGTCCACCTTCTGGGCGAGCGCTGCGAGCTTCGCCTGCATGGTACGGTGAAGGCGGACGGCGCGATTGTCGTTGATCTCGATAAGCTCGCCGATGCTCGGCGCCACCTGCTCGGCTGCCGCCGTGGGCGTGCTCGCACGCAGGTCGGCCACCAGATCGGCGATCGAGGTGTCGGGCTCGTGGCCGATGCCCGTGACCACGGGAACCGGGCTCGCGGCGATGGCGCGGGCGACCTGCTCGTCGTTGAAGCACATGAGGTCCTCGAACGACCCGCCGCCGCGCACGAGCAGGATGGCATCGGGCTTTGCCCGGGCGGCGATGGCGAGGGCGCGCACGATGGAGGCGGGAGCCTCGGCGCCCTGGACGGCGCATTCCACGGTCTCGATGACCACGAGCGGGTTGCGCCGGGCGAGGGTTTGCGCCACATCGTGCAGGACGCTACCCGAATACGACGTGCAGACCGCGATGCGCTCGCAGAATCGGGGGATCGTGCGCTTGCGCTCGGCGTCCATGAGGCCCTCGGCGGCCAGCTTTTTGGCGAGCAAGGCAACCTGCTGGCGCAGGCGGCCCTCCCCCGCGATCTCGGCATGCCGGATGATGAAGGACATTTTGCCCGAGCCCTTGTACACGTCGAAGGTGCCGTACATGATGAGCTGCTGCCCATCGGCGAACTCGAAGCCGAGCGACTGGTACGAACCCTTCCACATGGTTGCCGCGAGCGTGGCTTCCTCGTCCTTGACCTCGAAATAGCAGTGCCCGGAGCGCCAATTGGGACCCTTGAACCCGCTCACCTCGCCCATCACGCATACGGTGCCGAGGCTCTTGAGCGAGCCGTTGACCAAGGCGACCGCTTGCGAGACGGTCAGGGCGCTGTTGCGAGGGCTCTCGTCGACCATCAGCGTCTGCGCATCCTGCTCATGAGGTAGAGGAGCTGGACGACCGAGGTGAGCGCCGCAGCGACGTAGGTGAGCGCCGCAGCCGTGAGAACCTCCTTGGCTCCCTGCTGGTCGATGGCCTGGCCGTGCTGGCCGAGATAGACGATGGCGCGCCGCGAGGCATCGATCTCGACGGGAAGCGTGACGAGCTGGAAGGCCACGGAGGCGGCGAAGAGGATGAGCGCGAGTTGGACGAGACCCGCCATCTGCATCATGATGCCCGCGAGCAAGACGAGCGACCACGTGCTCTGGGTGAGATTGACCACGGGGACGAGGGCCGAGCGGATCTGCACCGGCACATAGGCGTGGGCATGCTGGACGGCGTGCCCCGCCTCATGGCAGGCGACGGCAACCGAGGCAACCGATCCGCCGTCGCAATTGGCGTCGGAAAGATGCAGCGTGTTATCGCGCGGATCGTAGTGGTCGGTGAGCGTGCCGCCGATGCGCGCGAAGCCCACGCCCGAAACGCCCGCATTGCGCAGCATGTCCTTGGCAACGTCGGCGCCCGTTGCGCCGAACGAGGCGTCGACGACCGACCATTTGGCATACATCCTGTTGATATAGGCCTGCGTGGCGAGGCCCAGCACGGTGGCGAGCAGCGCGATGAGCATGTACCCCATGTCGTAGTAGTAGAACATCTGCCAACCTTCCGAACGGAGACCGTACGTTGGAGCGCAGAGCGCGTCCCTTATCGTGATATACCCACTACAGCAGCTCTATTGTATTCCCTTTGACGGTGAGGCCTATCTCGCCCGCCAGAAGTTTCTCGAGATATCTGCCGGCCACCTCGTAGCGCCATGACGATGAGAGGCGCGACGACTCGCGGGAGACGATGAAGTCGAGCAGATCGTCGCGCGTGGCGATGACCTGCGTCGCCACGCCCGTGCGCGCGGAGATGATGCGCAGCAGCGCGTACATGAGATCGATGATGCTCTCCTGCGCCTGCGTGGGACGCTCATGGCGCTCGATGCGCGGGAGCTCGTCGGGAGCGAGCGACTCCGCTTCCTCGATGGCGGAGAGCACCGCTTTGGCGTCGCGGGCGCTGAGCTGCTCGGTTTGGCGGATGCGCCGAAGCGATGTCTCGTCGGAGGGCATCCGCTTGCAGATCTCGAGGCACACCTCGTCGGAAAGAACCCACTTGCGGGGCACGTCGCGTCGGGCGGCAAGCCGCTCGCGCCATGCGCACACCTCGCGGGCGACGCCGAGCTGGCGCCGTGTGAGCGACGTGACGCGCTTCAGGCGCACGAAGGCGTTTCTCGGGTCGCGGGACGTGGCGACGCCGTCGAGGAGGTGCTCCATCTCGGGCAGGACCCATGAGAGCCGGTCCTTCTCCACGAGCTCGGCGATCATGGCGTCATAGATGCCGGGCAGGTAGCGCACATCGTCCTCGGCGTAGGCGAGCTGCCGCTCGTCGAGCGGGCGAAGGGACCAGTCGGTGAGCGACTCGCCCTTGGGCAGATGCACATGCGCGTACGCCTCCACCAGTGCACCGTAGTTCACCTGCTGGCGCAGGCCCAGAAACGAGGCGGCGACCTGCGTGTCGAAGAGCGGCGCGACGGCGCAGTCGAGCACGTGGTGGATGACCTCGAGGTCCTGCGAGCACGCATGGAAGATCTTGGTGATCGAGCCGTCCTCGAACAGATCGCGCAGCGGCGACAGGTCGCGGATGGCGAACGGATCAACGGCGACCGTCTCGCCATGCGTTCCAAGCTGGATCAGGCAGAGCTTGGGGTAGTAGCTCTTCTCGCGCAGAAACTCGGTGTCGACGGCAAGGACATGCGATGAAGCGGCTCGCTCGCAGAAGGCGCGGAGCGCCCGCCCGTCTTGTATATACAACCTGAACTCCCCCATGACCGATTCAACGTTTAGCGATACCATCTTAAATGTATTCGGCTTTTGTTTCTATAGGGACGGACCATGCGCAGCCTTATCATCCATAATCCAAGATCCGGCTTCGGATCCGACGCCATCTTCGAGTTCGAGCGCATGCTCGTGGGCCCGGGCGACGAGTGCTGCATCCGCCTGCTCGAAGACGATACCTCCCCGGCCGAGGTGCTCGGCGATGCCGAGGAGTTCGACGTCTGCGTGTTCTCGGGCGGCGACGGGACCGTATCCAACATGCTCTGCGCCGTCGCCTACCGTGACGTCACCGCCTGCGTGTTCCCCTCGGGCACCGCGAACCTGCTCTACGCCAACATCGGCAACGCCTTCGAGCCCGCCGCGCTCGCCCGCGCATGCAAAAACGGCGTGACGTGCCCGATCGACCTGGGCGAGATCTCCTGGATCGACGAGCAGGGCGCCGAGCGCACGCGCGGGTTCGCGCTCATGAGCGGCATCGGCTACGACGCCCAGCTCATGCGGGCAGCCGTACCCAACAAGCAGACCATGGGGCAGGCGGCCTATTTCGCCGCTGCGCTCTCGCAGCCGCGCGTCGCGCACGCCGACTTCTCCCTCACCATCGACGGACGGACGTACGCGCATCAGGGCATCGTCTGCCTCGTCGCCGACACGGCCACCCTGCAGGGAGATGTCGAGCTCGTCCCCAACTGCAGGCTGAACGACGGCATGCTCGATGTCGCGCTCGCCGAGACCAAGCACGTGGGCGGGCTCGCCCGGCCCATCCTCGCGAGCCTGCTGGATAAAACCGGCAAAACCCTGGGACGGCCTGCGATCGTGCATCACCAGGGGTCCGTGATAGCGGTGCGGGCATCGGAAGCGCTTCCGCTCGAGATCGACGGAGAGGCCATCGAGGGCTTGGTGACGGGATACACGGCGCGCGTGCTCAAGGACGCGGTGCGCATCATCGTGGACCCCTCGAGCCCCTACTACCCCGCCAGCGACAGGCAGTAGCTCAAGGCCGCATACGCGCATACCCCGACAAGCGCCGACAGCACGAGCGACCCGCTCTTCTTGGCGATCGGAACCACGATGAGCGCGGCGGCTATGGGTGCGAGGCCCTTGAGCGGGGATGCGGTCCAGTACGCAGGCTGCAGCACGTCGTTCGCCACGAGCGCCGCGAAGGCGGCGGAGGGAATGAGCCCGAGCGCTGCCTCCACGCGCTGCGGAAGCTTACGTCCTTTGAGCACGAGCATGGGCGCCACGCGCCACACGAGCATGGGGATGAGCAGGGCGAGGTAGAGCGCGATAAGGTCAGGATCCGGCATGGCCGCGCACCTCCTCGAAGATAAGGCCCGCGATGATGCCCGCCACGGCGCCCCCGAAGACGGCGACGCCGCCGAGTCCCGCCAGCTTGAGCGCTCCCACAGCGACGAACGCCACCGCGCACACCACGCCGCTCGCCGCGCTGACGAGCTGGCCCACGAGCAGGCATACGAAGATGGAGGTCATGCCGAACGACAGGATGTCGGTGGGGAACGCGATCACGGCGCCCAAGGCCGACCCGATGGCGTTGGCCGTACCCCAGGAGAGCATGGAGAACAGGTTCACCAGCGTCGCTCTGCGCTCATCCCATGGTTCCGCTGCAAGAAAACGGTCCATGTTGACACCGAACGATTCGTCGGTGACCGTCGCGGCGAACAGCACGGTGAGGCGCTTGCGCACACGCGTGAAGAACGGCGAGAAGGCGGCCGCGTAGAGCATCTGACGCGATGAGACGAGTCCGATGGAGAGCGCGATGGAGGCGAGCGGCGTCCCCGCAAGCACCATGGGCGACATCATGAACTGCCCTGCTCCCGAATAGAGCGTGCAGGAGATGATGAACGCGAACGCCGGCCCGATGCCGATCTCGTTCTCCATCACACCGCAGGGCGTGCCGATGACGATATAGCCCAGCATGATGGGCAGCGCGGCTTTGAGGGCGTCTTGTATGTCTTTACGGGTAACCACGGCAAAGAATTCTAGCTTTGCGATACGATATGAATTCGAGAATTCAACATTCGGACATAATGAAGAGGAGCCGAGACAGAAGCCATGTTCTCATTCACCAGCACCGTGCGCTTTTCCGAATGCGACGAAACGAGCACGCTCGCGCTCGTGCCGCTCATCAACTACCTGCAGGACTGCTCCGCCTTCCACACCGAGAGCCTCGGCGTGGGCATCGGGTTCCAGCGCGAGCGCGGCTTTGCCTGGGCCATCACGTCCTGGCGCATCGAGATCGACGAGCTGCCGAGGATGGGCGACCCCATCGAGGTGAGGACCTTCTGCTACGACATGAAGAGCACCCACGCGATGCGCAACTATGCGCTGTACCGCCCGTGCGGCACGCGGCTCGTCGCGGCCGATGCGAAGTACGTGGTGTTCGATCGCGAGACGGGCAGGCACCTGCGCATCCCCGAGAGCGAGCTCGTCTATGTGGAGGACACGCCGCGCCTCGACATGGGCCCGCTCGAGCGCAAGATCCTGCTTACGGGCGCCTATGAGCCGTCGGAGCCCGTCGTCATCTCCCTGCAGCACCTCGACTACAACGATCACGTCAACAACGCGCAGTACGTGCTCATGGCCGTGGAGGCAGCCGGATCGCACACGCGTATGAGCACGCCGCGCGTGCTCGACGTGCAGTACCGCAAGATGGCCTTTCTCGGCGACACGATCATCCCGCGCGTCTGCATCGAGGGGTCCCGCATCTGCGTCGACCTCGCGTCGGAGGACGGGACGAGCTATGCCATCGTCCGCCTCGAGTGCGAAGCGGAATCGTAGCATGGAGACGATCCGCGCCGTGTGCGCCATCATCTACTGCGACGGCAAGGTGCTCGCAACCAAGCGCGCCGATGCGGCAGGTCCCGGCTGCTGGGAGTTCGCCGGGGGCAAGATCGAGGCGGGCGAGACGCCCGAACAGGCATGCCGCCGCGAGCTGCTCGAGGAGCAGGGCATCGCGCTGCAGGTGCTCTGGTATCTCGACACGCTTGAGCACGACTATCCCGAGTTCCACCTCTCGATGGACATGTTCGTGGCCCCGCTCTCGGGCGTGCGCGACCGTATCGCAGACGACGAGGACCGCCGCTGGCTCTCGCAGGATGCGCTTCTCGACGTTGCATGGCTTCCGGCAGATGAGCGGATCGCGCACATCCTCGGAACCATGTGGGACCAGCTCTTCGCGGAGGAACATCTCTAGGCGGGCGGCGCGGACGCGTTCGCTATACTGATAGGCGGCTTGGCCGCACGGCGCGGATGTAAAGGATGGACGAGATGAGCAAGGCAGATGCGATCTTCATAGACATGTGCTCCGACATCATCGAGCACGGCACCACAACCGAAGGCCAGAAGGTCCGCCCGCGCTGGGAGGACGGCTCGAGCGCCTACACCATCAAGAAGTTCGGCGTCTGCAACCGCTACGATCTGCGCGAGGAATTTCCCGCGCTCACGCTGCGCCGCACGGCCCTCAAAAGCTGCATGGACGAGATCCTGTGGATCTACCAGCGCAAGTCCAACAACATCCACGACCTCAAGCCCCGCATCTGGGACGAATGGGCCGATGAGACGGGCTCGATCGGCAAGGCCTACGGATACCAGGTCGGGCAGGTCAGCCACTATGCCGACGGCGACTTCGACCAGATGGACCGCGTGCTCAAAGACCTGCGCGAGAACCCCTATTCGCGCCGCATCATGACCAACCTCTACACCTTCGCCGACCTCTCCGAGATGCACCTCTACCCCTGCGCGTTCAACGTGATCTACAACGTCACGCAGGATGCGGGCGCACGCAAGCCCACGCTCAACATGCTGCTCGTGCAGCGCAGCCAGGACGTGCTGGCGGCGAACAACTGGAACGTGTGCCAGTATGCGCTGCTTCTCATGATGGTTGCGCAGGTGAGCGGCATGATCGCCGGCGAGCTGGTGCACATGATCGCCGATGCCCACATCTACGACCGCCACGTCGATATCGTGCGCGAGCTCATCTCCCGGCCCTCCTACCCCGCACCCAAGGTGTCGCTCAACCCCAGCGTCACCGACTTCTACCGGTTCACGACCGATGACCTGATCGTCGAGGACTATCGGTTCGGTCCGCAGGTCGCGAACATCCCGATTGCGGTGTAGCCATGGACGCCATCGTATCGGTCACCGCGGATTGGGGCATCGGGCGCGACGGGCGCCTGCTCGTGCGCAACCGCGCCGACATGCGACGCTTCAAAGAGCTCACCATGGGCGGAAGCGTCATCATGGGCCGCAAGACGTTTCTGAGCCTGCCCGGAGGCCCCCTTGCAGGGCGCGCCAACATCGTGCTCACCGCCAGCAGGAGCTTCTCGCCCGAGGGCGTGCTGATCGCCCACGGAATCGACGAGGCGCTCGAGTTGGCTGCAGCGCAGGGCGCGCCGGCATGGCTGATCGGCGGCGCGTCGCTCTACGAGCAGCTCATCGACATCTGCGACCAGGCGTATGTGACCGTCCACGACACGATGCTCGAGGCCGACGCATACTTCCCCAATCTGGATGAGGATGATCGCTGGAGGTGCATCGAGGCCTCCGAGACGGACTATACGGCGGACGGCGTTCCGTTCCGGTTCACGCGGTATAGCCACGTCTAGGAGCAGGCGTACGGCAGGGCGAGACGGGCGCGGGAACGCTAGAGGCTGAGCTCGGCACCGCCGTAGAGCGCCTTGAAGAATGCTTCGTTATCGGGATCGATCTCCCACGAGCCGTCCTCGTTCTTAAAGACCCCGAGTGTCACCTCGCTGGTAGCGGTCTCGACCTCGTCCGCATCCATGATCTCGTAGAAGAAGTCGAAAAGCCTGGTCACAAGCGCGCTCTCCCCGTCCTCATCGAACAGCTGCTGCGCCTCGTCCGTCTCGGCGTATGCGTCGAATCGATCGCCCGCGAGCTCGAACGCACTGTTGAGATCGGCGTTGGTGATGGTGAGAGAGACCGTTCCCGTGTCGCCCGAGAGCTTGATGTCGCCGATCTCCCAGGAAAGGTGCTTGAAGCAATGGCTGAAGAACTCGTCGGCATCCACGCCGTACGAGTTCAGGGTATCTACGAAGCTCTGATCGGCGAAGCTCGCGATGTCGTCGCCCTCGGTGGACTTGAAGATCTTCATGGTGTTATCGACCATATCGTGCACGACCGCCTCATCCCCGCTGAGCAGCGAGCAGGAAGCGAGGGCGATCGAGAGGGCGAGCGCGCCGAGCAACGAGCAGGCGAATCTGAGCGAGCGCTTCATGGAACGGTCCTCCCTGTACGGAACCATCATCATTGACCATTCTACGTCAAAGCACGGGCCCTGCACCGCGTGGGTGCAGGGCCCGGCAGGGAGGAAAGGCCTCGAGGCGGCCTATTCGAACTCGCCCACGCCTTCGACGAAGGAAAGCAGCGTATCGTGCACGCGTTCGCGTCCGCGTGCAAGCTCGGCCGCCGCAACAACGGGAACCCAGTAATCGATGACCTGCTTGGGCGTATCGGTCTTCTTGGAATAGACGTCGAGGTACGCGTCGGCGAGGTTCGGGCGTCCCGCCCGCAGGATGATATAGGTGGTTGCCGCATCGGCGGCGGCGACGCCCTTCGTGACGTGCGTCCAGTCGCACACGTAGAGCTTGCCATCATCGCCCACGATGACGTTCGAGGGGATGAAATCGCCGTGGCAGATGTTGCTCGCGCCGCGCATGCGGTCGGTACGCATCTGCAGGTCGTAGCGCGTGCTCGGATCGATCTCCTTAACGCGGCCGATCATGCCGGCAAGCTTGTTGCGCTGCTTGTTGAGCAGCCGGGGCGCCTCGGTGTTCATGATCTCGATCTGCAGATCGACGAACGTGTCGAGCAGCTTGGCGACCTCGGCCTCGTTTGCAGCCTCGTCGAGGAGCTGACCGATGGTCTTGCCGGGGATGTACTCCGTGGAGAGCGCCCACGCGCCGTCGTCCATCTGCGAGACCTCGAGGATCCGAGGCACGTTGATCGTGGTGTCCTGGATGCGGGAGAGGTTCAGCGCCTCGTTGAAGATGTCGGACGCCGGCTTGGTGCTGTTGAACACCTTCACGATGCGGTCGCCGTCGCGATAGACCACCTTGTTGTGGCGCGTCTTCAGGACCTCTGCGTTCTTTGAAAGCTTCATGTGCTCATGCCTCCTTCAATGCTGTGTATCTCGCTGCCGCCTGCTCTAGTCCTCGTAGGTGCTCGGCTCGCGGCCGTAGTAGGCGTCGAGGTAGAGCTCGCGGATCTCGGAGATCAGCGGATAGCGCGGATTGGCGCCGGTGCACTGGTCGTTGAACGCCTGCTCGCTCATGGCGTCGAGGTTGTCGAGGAAGTACTGCTCGTCGACGCCGTACTCGGCGATGGTACGGTGAACGCCCACGCAATCGAGCAGCTCGGTGATCTTGGCGATGAACTTCTCGAACACCTCGGCGTCGTTCTTGCCGGTCACGCCGCAGAAGCGGGCGGCCTCGGCATAGCGCGCGAGCGTCTTGGGGTGGTCGTACTGCGGGAACGTGCCCATGCGGGTGGGACGCTCGGCGGAGTTGTAGCGCATGACGCGCGTGAGGATGACGGCGTTGGCCCAGCCGTGCGGGATGTGGTGCCAGGCGCCGAGCTTGTGGGCCATCGAGTGGTTGACGCCGAGGAAGGCGTTGGCGAAGGCCATGCCGGCCAGGCACGAGGCGTTGGCCATGTGGTCGCGGGCTTCCACGTCGTCGGGGTTCTCGTAGGCGCGCGGCAGATAGTCGAAGACGAGCTTCATGGCGCGCAGGGCGATGCCGTCGGTGTAGTCGGAGGCCATGACCGAGACGAAAGCCTCGAGCGCGTGCGTGAGCACGTCCACGCCGGAGGCGGAGGTGAGGCCCTTGGGCTGGGTCATCATGTTGTCGGTATCGACGATGGCCATGTTGGGCAGCAGCTCGTAGTCGGCGATGGGCCACTTCACGCCGCTCTCTGCATCGGTGATGATGGCGAACGGCGTAACCTCGGATCCGGTGCCCGAAGACGTGGGGATGGCCACGAAGAAGACCTTCTCGCCCAGTTTGGGGAAGCCGTACACGCGCTTGCGGATGTCCATGAAGTCCACGGCCATGTCTTCGAACGCGGCCTCGGGGTGCTCGTACATCATCCACATGATCTTGGCGCAATCCATGGCCGAGCCGCCGCCGATGGCGATGATGCAGTCGGGCTCGAAGGACTCCATCTGGCGCAGGCCCTGCTGAGCGCACTGGAGCGTGGGGTCGGGCGTGACGTCCCAGAAGCTCGCATGGACGATGCCCATGCCGTCGAGGGCGGTCTCGATCTGCTTGGTGAAGCCGCTCTTGTACAGGAACGTATCGGTGACGATGAAGCAGCGCTTCTTGTCGTAGACGTCTTTGAGCTCGCGCAGCGCCACCGGCATGCAGTCCTTCTTGAAGAACACCTTCTCGGGTGTACGGAACCAGAGCATATTCTCACGCCTCTCAGCGACGAATTTGATGTTGAGCAGGTTCATGACGCCGACGTTTCCGCAGACGGAGTTGCCGCCCCAGGAGCCGCAGCCCAGCGTGAGCGACGGGGTGAGCAGGAAGTTGTAGATGTCGCCGATACCGCCCTGGGCAGCGGGGGTGTTGACGAGGATGCGGCAGGTCTTCATGGCCTCGGCGTGGCGGGCGATCTTCTCGCGATCGCGCGCATCCGCGAAGAGCGATGCCGTGTGGCCGTAGCCGCCGTCCTCAACCAGGCGCGATGCCTTGGCGAGCGCGTCTTCGAAGTCCTTGGCGCGATACATGCCGAGGATGGTGGTGAGCTTCTCGTGCGCCCACGGCTCGGAAGGCTCCACCGAGCTGACCTCACCGATGAGCACCTTGGTGTTCGCAGGCACCTCCACGCCGGCGGCCTGGGCGATGTAGGGAGCGGGCTTGCCCACCATCTTGGCGTTGACGCCGCCGTTCACGATGACGGTATTGCCCACCTTGGCGATGTCGTCGCCCTGGAGGAAGAAGCATCCGCGGCGCTCGAACTCGGCCTTCACCTTGTCGTACACTTTGTCGAGCACGATGACGTTCTGCTCGGTGGCGCAGATCATGCCGTAATCGAAGACCTTGGAATGGATGATGGAGTTGACCGAAAGCGCGATGTCGGCCGAGTCGTCGATGATGGCGGGATTGTTGCCCGGGCCGACGCCCAGAGCGGGTTTGCCGGACGAATAGGCGGCGGTAACCATGCCGGGACCGCCCGTGGCGAGGATGATGTCGGCGGAGTGCATGAGCGCGCTGGTGAGGTCGAGCGAAGGCTGCTCCACCCAGTCGATGATGCCCTCGGGGCAGCCTGCGGCAACCGCAGCGTCGCGGATGATGCGCGCGGCCTCGATGGTGCATTCTTTGGCGCGCGGGTGCGGGCTGATGATGATGGCGTTGCGGGTCTTCAGGCAGATGAGGCACTTGAAGATGGCGGTCGACGTGGGGTTGGTGGTGGGGATGACCGCCGCCACGATGCCGATGGGCTCGGCGATCTTGGTCATGCCGCCGGCCTTGTCCTCCTCGATGATGCCGCAGGTCTTGGTGTCTTTGTATGCGTTGTATATGTATTCGGCTGCATAGTGGTTCTTGATGACCTTATCTTCGACGAGGCCCATCCCCGTCTCGGCAACCGCCATCTGAGCCAGAGGGACGCGCGCCTTGTTGGCGGCGAGAGCAGCCTCGTAGAAGATCTTGTCGACCTGCTCCTGCGTGAACGTCGCGAAGACTTCCTGTGCCTCGCGCATCTGCTTCATGCGCTTGGCAAGGGCGTCGACGCTGTCGATCACAATCGGTTTCTTAGCCATTGCTACCTCCTTGTTCTCAAACATCGCGTACGATGCAAGCCGTTGAGGAACCTACCGGAACACGAGCTCCGCATACGACGAAAACGTTTCGTCAGCATGCGAGAGGTCGAGCGTGCCCGAGCCGTCGTCGCGTGCGCAGACGTACATGCCCGCAGCACGTGCGGCGGCGATGCCCGTATCGGCAGCGTCGATGACGACGCACGATGCGGGGTCGACGTCCAGGAGCCGCGCCGCGAGCAGACAGCCTTCGGGATCGGGTTTGTGCCGGGTGATCATATCGGTGCCGATGACGGCATCGAACCGTGCGAGCATGCGGGAGCGCCCGAGCTCATGCAGCAGGGCATGCGACGGCATGGAAGACACGAGCGCGCAGGCGATGCCATGGGAGCGCAGCTCAAACAGCAAGCCGCCGATATCGGTGCCACCCGCATCGAACAAAACAGCGCGTACGTGTTCCGGTCGATCCATAGCATGCCTCTCCATGCACGGTACGAGCATTACCCGCCCGCGCCGCATAAAAAAAGCGACGCAGCAGTTGGTCGCACTGTTCCCGCCTATTCCCTGGCCACGTGCGCAGGCGCAGAGCTCCCTTATGGGGATAACGGAAACCCGTCAAACAGCGGGAGAATCGCATGCCCATGATAGCGTAAGGAACGGCTTCTGTTCCACCCCTGCGATCCCGTCCCTGAATTCTGCAAAACCGGCTCCGACACGGCGCGCCCAGACTCCCCCATCAGGGGATGCTCCCCGCGTGGGGCCATGGCACCGAACGGGCTTATTCCTGCTGTTTTTGGCACCAGAAGGCCTTATTCCTCAGGAACAAGGCCGTTTGGGGGCTCGAGGCGAAGGAATAGGGCGATTCCGTGCCACGGCGATGAGCACCCATGCCACGGCGATGCATGCGCGGGGCGAGGCGTGCGTGCCGTTATCGCGCGAGCCGCCGCTCCAGCGCGGCGATCTGCTCGAAAGGATCGCCCTCCGAAGCGAAGAGACGCGTCAATGATGCAGCGCCTTCCATACGGCAGTCGATCGCATTGCCGAAACCATGCGCAAGCACCTGCGCAGCCGTGACAAAGCTCGCGTCATCCTTCAAACCGGGATAGAAGACCTGGGAGATCGCGGGGTGGCATACGAGGTAGCAGGCGATGGTCGCCGCGTTATCGTTTTGCGCGCGCATCCGAGGGAGAAAGGCATCTTGCAGCGCCTCCAGCTCGACGGAGCGTTCCAGAGGCAGCGGCTCGAGCGCAGCGCCATCCGGGTTGCCGTACACGGCGAACAGCGACGATCCCTCATCGCCGAGCATGCGGCCCATGTGCTGGATGAGGGCGCGCGCCTTGATGCGCTGGGGATTGACGCCCGCAAGGGTGGGCAGCGAGATGTCCGCAATGCATCCGGCGGCAGGGCAGGCGCACGCAAGGGGTTCTCCCCCGAGGATGACCTCGGCCCGCTCGCCGAACAGCACGCTCGACAGCTCCTGTACGGTGCCGGAGAACTCGTAGAACGAACAGGCGATGCGCACCGCCGCCACGGCCTGCAGCCTAGCCTTCGCGCAGAGAGATCTCGCGGAGGATCTCCTCGATGAAGGCATCGAGATCCTTCTGCACGGTCTCGTTCGAGCGATCGCGCACCGAGATGTTGCCCGCCTCAGCCTCCTTCTCGCCGAGAATGAGCATGTAGGGCACGCGGTCGATGCCACGGGCCTCGCGGATCTTGTAGCCGATCTTCTCGTCGCGCTCATCGACCTTCACGCGGATGCCTGCCTTGCGGAGCGCGGCGCCGACCTCGCGCGCATAGGCGCGGGCTTTCTCCGAGACGGGCAGGACCTTGACCTGCAGCGGCGCGAGCCAGGTGGGGAACTTGCCCGCATACTGCTCGGTGAGCATGCCGATAAAGCGCTCGAAGCTGCCGAAGCCGGCGCGGTGGATCATGATGGGGCGCCGCTTGGAGCCGTCGGAGGCCACGTACTCGAGCTCGAAGTTCTGCGGCAGCTGGAAGTCGAGCTGGATGGTGCCGCACTGCCAGGTGCGCCCCAGGCAGTCATTGAGGTGGAAGTCGATCTTGGGCCCGTAGAAGGCGCCATCGCCCTCGTTGAGGATGTAGTCGACCCCCATAGACTCGAGCGCCTCCTTGAGGCCCGCTTCGGCGACCTCCCAGTCTTCCTCGGAGCCCATCGAATCCTCGGGACGCGTGGAGAGCTCCACGTGGTACGGGAAGCCGAACTGCTCGTAGTAGGTGGTGATGAGCTGGGCGGTCTCGGTCACGAATTCGGTGATCTGGTCGGGACGCACGAACAGGTGCGCGTCATCCTGCGTGAAGGAGCGCACGCGGAATAGGCCGTGCAGGGCGCCGCGCATCTCATGACGGTGATCGAGACCCGCCTCGGCGAGCTTGAGCGGAAGGTCGCGATAGCTGCGGGGCCTGCTCTTGTAGATGAGGCACGCGCCGGGGCAGTTCATCGGCTTGACGGCGTAGTCCTCATCGTCGATGAGCGTGGTGTACATGTTGTCCTTGTAGTGGTCCCAGTGACCGGAGGTCTCCCACAGCGTGCGCGACAGGATGACGGGCGTCTGCACCTCGTCGTAGCCGTAGGCGTCCTGCATGTCGTGCCAGTAGTCCATCAGGGCGTTCTTGACGCGCATGCCGTTGGGAAGCCAGAACGGAAAGCCCGGCCCCTCGTCGGCGAACATGAACAGCTCCATCTCCTGGCCGATCTTGCGGTGATCGCGCTTCTTAGCCTCCTCGAGGAGGGCAAGATGGGCGTCGAGTTCCTCCTTGCTGGGGAAGGCGATGCCGTTGATGCGGGTGAGCATCTTGTTATGGGCGTCGTTTTTCCAATAAGCTCCTGAGACGGCCGTGAGCTTGAAGGCCTTGAGCGCCTTGGTATAGGTGATATGCGGTCCCACGCACATGTCGATGTACTCGCCCTGGCTGAAGAAGGTGATGCGCGCGTCGGGATCGAGGTCGTCGATATGCTCGGCCTTGTAGAGCTCGCCGCGCTCGGCCATGAGCGCCTTAGCCTCGTCGCGTGGAAGCTCGAACGTGGTGAACTTGAGGTTCTCTTTGACGATCTTCTTCATCTCGGCTTCGATGGCGGGGAAATCATCCTCGCTGATCTTGGCGCCCTCGGGGAGATCGACATCGTAGTAGAAGCCGTTATCGGTGGCGGGACCGTAGCCGAAATGCGCACCGGGATAGAGGCGCTTGATGGCCTGGGCCATGATATGCGCTGCGCTATGGCGGATAACATGCACGGCTTCCTCGGGAGCGCACTCCCCCACCGTGCCATCGTTGAAAAGAACCTTCATGCAAGCCACTTTCTCGTTTGCTGGGATTACTTCTGAACCTCGATGGTGCCGAACGCCGTGTTCAGATACTGCCCCTCGGAGAGCTCGATCGTGACAGGTTCGTCGGTCATGGTGTTCACGATGGAGTTGCCGAACATGGCGGTAGCGTCCGAGGTTGTATAGATGGCGTAGAATGCCGGATACTTATCGCTGGCAGGGCTGATGATAACCGTGCCCGCCGGTATATCGAAGCCGACCTTGAACATGCCGCCTGTACCGTAGTCGGTGGTAGGAGAGCAAGAGGCGACGGGCTCGGCCGTGCACCTCACGAATTCGACGTACTGGCCATCCCGCAGCGTCACATAAGAGCAGGTGTCGAAGTTCTCGTTGTAGATGATGTTATCGATCTCGGTGGATGTGTTATCGGCATACACGGCATAGTAACCGGCGCTATCGGAATCGGAGTCGAGCTTGTACTCGCCGGCAGGCAGATCCTCGCCCACGGTATAGAAACCCGAGGCCACAGAACCGACGGCACCCAGCGAAGGGG
>JAWRJQ010000004.1:0-5427 GCA_040307385.1 Atopobiaceae bacterium | reverse complement strand
ATTGGGGGATACTCCCCGTGTGGGGGTACCCGCTAGCGAACCTGCACGTCTCCGAAGCCGGCGGCGTGGGCGAGCGCCTCGAGTTCGGCCATGCGCTCATCGGCGGGAGCAGGCATGTCGGCAAGCTCCCCCACCACGCCGAACGGTCGGAATGCGATGATCTTCAGCGTGGTCGTCGCCGCGCGCGCCCCCAAAACCTCGGCGACGCGGGCGATGGTGCGCTCCGGGTCGGTCCGGCCGGGAACCGCCACGATGCGCAGCTCCTCGATCTTGTCCCGCTCGGCCAGATAGGCGAGGTTGCGTTTGACCACGCCGTTTCCGGCTCCCGTCAGGCGCATGAACACGTCCGCATCCCATGACTTCACATCGAGCATGACGCCATCGGTGACGGCGAGCAGGTCGGGATATGCCGAGAAGTCCACGCATCCGTTGGAGTCGATGAGCGTTCCCAGGCCCGCAGCGCGGCAGCGTGCGAAGAGCTCGCGCACGAAGCCGGGCTGCAGCATGCACTCGCCGCCCGACACCGTGATGCCGCGGATGAAGGGCTGATAGGAGCGCACGATGCGGAACACCTCGTCGGCGTCCATCCACATGACCTTGGGACTCGCACGGTGCGGGCACACGCGGATGCACGTGTCGCACTGCACGCAGGCGTCCCGATCCCACATAACGCGCCCGCCCTCGATGCGCAGGGCACCGGCAGGGCAATGCGCAACGCACGCGCCGCACGAAACGCACAGGCGCTGCGTCTCGGGGTTGTGGCAGTACGCGCACGCGATGTTGCACCCCTGCAGGAAGATGGAGCAGCGGCTGCCCGGCCCATCCACCAGCGAGAACGGAATGATCTTGTTGATCGGTGCGCGCGTTGGCATGGCACCCCTCCCGTGACGCGGCCCCGCGCAGACACGGCGCCCTCTGCGCCGCAGGCGCGCCCCGCTTCCCTATCCCAGACGCACCTTGCGATCGGCCAGGGCGTTGGCGCGCCAGTTGCCCTCGCCGTCGTGGCTCGTATCGGCGAGCACCGCCTCGCCGCGGGCGAACTTCTCCATCTCCGAACGCTTCACCAGAAAGCCCGTGATGCGCACCAGATCGGAGTCGCTCGGATAGAACGAAAGGTACGTGTCGCCCACCGCGAAGGCACCCTTCACCACGTCGAGCAGGGCGTCCACGTTATGGGATGCCGTCGGCTCAACGGGAAAGATATCGCTGACGCCGCACGTGAAGAAGCGGTGCATGCGCGCGCTGTGGCGGATATGGTCGAAAAACACCTCGGGTTCGGAACCCACGCGGATGCGCACGCCCGGCGTGGAGGCCGCCTGATCGCCGAAGCCTGCCTGCGCGTGCAGCATATAGCGGCCGCCGCCCACCTCGCCGTACACGGCGGGAAACGCCGCGACCTGCGCGTCGATCCGCTGCATGATCCGGTCGGCCAGGTCGTTGGCCTCGGGATCGGTGCCGTACGCGCGCCCCTCGCCCAGGAGCTTCTCCACGCACTCGTGCATGCCGATGACGCCGAACATGCCGCAGAAACGCTCGCGCTCGATGAGCCCCTCGCGCACGAGGAACGACGTCTGGAAGAAGTTGGAATCTTCGACGAGAAACCTCACGCGCGCGTTCATGTAGTCGAGCAGGGCGGCCGTAGCCGACGGCAACAGCTCGTCCAGGAAATGATCGATGCCCGTGGCGAGGTCGGCCAGCTGGGAGAGCTTCACGCGGTCGAGGCAGTACGCGCCGCCTCGGATGGGAAGCACGTTGTAGCATGAGACGACCGTGTAGGAATCGTGCGGACCGTCTGCGGCCGGTGGATAGATGCCGCGCAGCAGGCGATCGTTGGCATAGGCCGGGTTCGCGCAGGCCATGGATGTCTTGAGAGCGAAACGCGCAAGGTCATCGGGCGTGATCTCGGGATCGTACTTGAGCGTGAAGTTGGGAACAGCGTTGTGCACCTCGGCATCGGCCTGCAGAAGCAGGCGGGCGGCGCGCGTGTCCTCGGGACCCAGATTGGCATGGCAGTAGCCGGATGCGACGGTGCGGTCGATGTAGGTGAGGAACCGCTTGAGGCGCGGCATGGCCTCGTCATCGGAGAGGCCACTCAGGAAGGGATCGATCACGCGGTCGAGCTGGCCCGCATACACCGGCCGCCCCGTGACCGAGGGCACGTTCTGGTAGAGGATCTGCAGGTTCATGAGAAGGTCGTCAAGGGTTTCCGGCGCGTCGAGGCGCAGGAAGTCGGAGCCTTGGCGGGCGAAGCGCTCCATGTCGCAGCAGATGTAGCGCGGGCGATAGGGGGCGTTGCCCTCATGCATGTCGCAGATGGCATCGCGTTCGAAGAACCAGTCGAACTCGCGCGTGGTGGGAATGGGATGCACGCTGTTCTCCGCCGCCTGGGCCAGGCGGAGCAGCTTCTGGCCGTAGGTGAGGTTGCGTGCGGTGATGATATCCAGATACTCGCCCATGCATGCGCCTTCCGTTCGCCCAGCTCCTGCGGTGTCGGAGCCATTCTACCCTGTATGGCGTGCGCATTCCACCGTTCGCGGGCACTGGGGGATCTCCCCCAATGGGGGTCAATGCGTGAGCTTGACGATGCGCACCATGGTGCCCGTGCCGCACGGCTTGGGCGCGATGGAGACCGCGTCGACGAGCAGCCGCATGAGGGCGATGCCGCGCCCGCGCTCGGATGAGGGCTCGGGCACCGGGACGCTCTGGGGCGAGAAGCCCGCGCCGCAATCGCTTATCTCCACGATCACACGGTCGGCATAGGCGGCGACGCTCGCGAGGATGCCCCGGGCGCAGGTATGGTCGACGGCGTTGCCGAGGGCCTCCCCCGCCGCGAGCTTGAGGTCGAACACCTCGTCGGACGAGAGCCTCAGCGGCATCACCAGCTCGGCGATGCGGTCGCGCGCGGCGGCGAGGGCATCGGCCGATACCGCGAACGAGGTGCGCCAGAGCGGGATCTGATCGATGTCGAGCGCGGGAACCTGGGCGGCGGAGCCCGCAACCGAGACGGGCATGACCTCGACCAGGCGCAGGATCTTGAGCGAACGGTAGATCTCGGGCGACACGCCGATGAGCGAGATGAGTCCGCCCACCGTGCGCATGCGCCTGATCGCGCAGAAGAGCATCCCCATGCCGCAGGAGTCGATGTATGCGACGTCCCCCATGTTGAGGATGATGCGGCGGCAGCCATCGGCGATGAGACGGTCGATTTGCGCGCGAACGCGCGGCACCGACCTCACATCGAGATCGGTTTCGAGAGGCAGCACGGCTATGCAGGTTCGTTCAGACATACTGGGATTGTTCCCACATGCAGGCGTTCTATTCAGGTGGAAGCTGCAGGCGGCGGAAATCAGCCCACGGTGTCGAAGCGCAGCGCCACGAGCGCCACATCGTCTTCGAGGCGCTGTTCGGTAAAGGCGTCGAGACGGGCGAGCAGGCGGTCGAGCAGCCCGTTGAAGCCGCAGGGAACCTCGGCGAGCACCGCATCCGCAAGGCCGTCCTCGCCGAAGAACGCGCCGGCGGGGTTTCTCGCCTCGGTGGTTCCATCGGTGTAGAGCAGCAGCAGGTCGTCTTTGAAGATGCGCTGCACGCCGTCACGGTAGACCATGTCGGCGAAGGCGCCCACCACGCCCGACTGCACGTCGAGGGTGGAGAGCTCGCCGCCGCGCACGAGCACCGCAGGCGGGTGGCCCGCAGAGCAGTACGTGATGGTGCCCCGGGCCAGGTCGATCAGGCCCACGAACAACGTGGCGAAGGTCTCGATGCGCGAGAAGCCCATGAGGAAGTCGTTCAGGGTGCGCACCATGCGCGCGGGCGAGAGGCCCTCCCACGCATACGCTCCGAGCGCCGTGCGTACAGCGGCCGAAACGGACGCCGCCTCGACGCCCTTGCCCGAAACGTCGCCCATGATGACGCAGGCGCGGCGCTCGGGCAGGCGGATGAGGTCGTAGAAGTCGCCGCCCACGAACGCCGAAGCGGTGGCGGACGAGTAGATGCCGCGCGCGGAGATGCCCTCCACGGTCTGCAGCTCGCTCTTCATGCCGCTCATGAGGGCCTGGGCGATGCGCTTGTCCTGCTCGCGGGCAACCTCGCCGAGGGCGATCTCGAGGGAATCCTGCGCCAGGCGCAGCAGAAAGGCGCGTTCGTCGGCGTCGAAGGGCTCGGCTCCCGCAGGACGCAGCAGCAAGAAGCAGCGCCGCACATCGGCGATGACGCCCATGTCGACGAGCTCGCCGATGGCCGGCTCGCTCTGCTCGTCGAGCCACCGGCCCACGCTGGAGCCGGCCTCGATGGGCACGATCGCCACGCCGTCCTGGCGATGGTCGTGCACGAGCGTGTCGAGGTCGAAGGGCATGACGCGCAGATCGTTGCCGGGCAGCTCGAGCATCACGTGGCGCGCGTGGCTGTTCTCGTGCACGGGAAGCATCTGGGCCTTGAGGCGATCCGCCGCCTGCTCCCAGATCTCCTCGAGATGCTCCACGGCGCCCAGATCATCGCCGTCGGTGACCGCTATGAGCTTTTCGCGCAGCTCGGAGCCAAGACGCAGGAGTCGCTCGGAGCGTTGGGCGCGCATGGCCGTGAAGGCGCCCATGAGCTGCACGCCGAGGTAGCTTGCCACCGAATCGAGCAGCTGCGCGTCATCCTCGAGCATGGCGTGCGGGCGCAGCCACCCCACCTCGATGATGGAGATCACCTGCCCGCCGAACCACACCGGCACGCAGAAGAACGAGGTGAACGGCGGAAGAAGGCCGCATTCGATGGAGAAGGACGCGCCGGTGTCCTCGCGCACCACCTCGCGGGTGACGAGCGCTCCGGCGCGCAGAGCCTCGACGGCAGGAGGGTTCACCCGCAGGCGCAGGGCATGGCCCTCGCGGGCGGCGAGCGCCTCGATGGCGCGACCGAAATCCATGAACCCGGGAATGGCGAGCTTGGCGAGCGATTCGCTCACGCCGCGCAGGTGGAAGCCGTCGGATGCGGCAAAGTAGACGAGCGTGCCGTCGGCGCCGAAGGTTTCGGCGAGCTTGTCGAGCACACGGTCGAAGAGCGTGGCCACGTTCTCGGAGTCGAGCGTCTCGAGCACGATGTCGAGCGCGCCCGCGAGGCGCATGTTGGCGCGCGTGAGGCGGGCGATCTGCGCCTCGAGCTCGCGGATATCTGCCTCGCTGTATGCTTCCCTGGCCATGGCACCCCCTTTCCGGCCACCTTATCGTAGCGCACGCACGCCTCGGTGTCTGTGGCGGCAGTGTGGGAAACCGCATGCTCGTCCAAAAGGTGCCGCGATACCAAAACGAGCCCCGAAGGGCTCGCGGTGAGTCTGGTGTCGGAGGCGGGACTTGAACCCGCACGACCGTTGTGTAGTCACTAGCACCTCAAGCTAGCGCGTCTGCCAATTCCGCCACTCCGACATGGCTTAATGAGCATAGCACACTT
>JAWRJQ010000003.1:0-10623 GCA_040307385.1 Atopobiaceae bacterium | reverse complement strand
TCGACGAGGTCGAATGTGCATCGGCGGTGTTAGGTGAAAAGGCGGACATGGGTCCCTCCGTTTCTTCCATCCGGACTGTAACCGTTGGTCCTGGAATTTCACCAGGTCAGCCGCTCCATGCGGTTCGCGGACTCCGGGTTTCCTGGACCCGTTACCGCCAGTGGGGAATTTCACCCCGCCCTGAAACTGCAGGAGAAGTATAGCACTCCTTGACGCGCGCGTCCCCCATTGGGGGAGTATCCCCGAATGGGGGCGAGCTTGCATGCACGCGCGGGGGCATCTAGAATCGAACCGCATGCATACAGCCCCCATCCTCGCGAAGGGACGTGTACGAAGGATGACAGACTCCGACTCAGACACACAGGCACTCGCGTGGAAGCTCCGTTCGCTGGTGGGAGAAGATCGCGTTCTTGTCGGCGAGCCCATGAGCAAGCACACCACGTTTGAGATCGGCGGCCCTGCCGCATTCTACGTCATTCCCGACGATCCGCAGGAGATCCGCGACTGCATCGAGGCATGCCGCGCGGCGGACGTGCCGCATTTCGTGCTCGGCGCGGGATCGAACCTGCTCGTTGCCGATGAGGGCTTCGACGGCGTGGTCATCGCCCTCGCCCACGATCTCGTGGGGGTTACGCTGGAAGGGCGCGAGATGACATGCCAGGCGGGCGTCACGCTCAAAGAGGCGAGCGAGATGGCCTGCGAACTGGGATTATCCGGCCTCGAGTTCGCGTGCGGCATCCCCGGAACCGTGGGCGGCGCCTGCTTCATGAACGCGGGCGCCTACGGCGGCTGCATGGCCGATGTGCTCAAATCGGTGCGCGTCATCATGGCGGACGGCACGCTCGCCACGTTCGGCGTTGAGGAGCTCGGCCTCGGCTATCGCAAGAGCCGCATCGCCGACGAGGGTATGGTGGTGGTTTCCGCCACGTTCGATCTCGACAAGGGCGATCCCGATGAGATCCGCTCCCAGATGGACGATTTCACCGTGCGGCGTGCGGAGAAGCAGCCGCTGGAGCTGCCGAGCTCAGGCTCCACCTTCAAGCGTCCCGAAGGCCATTTCGCAGGCAAGCTCATCTCCGATGCGGGTCTCAAAGGTTTTCAGATAGGCGGTGCTGCGGTTTCGACCAAGCACGCGGGTTTCGTGGTCAACAGAGGCGGTGCGACGGCGGCGGACGTGCGCGCGGTCATCGCCCACGTGCAGGATGAGGTGGAAGACAGATTCGGCGTGCGCCTCGAGCCCGAGGTGCGCATGCTGGGCTAGGCGCCCTTCCGTGTTCGGCATCGCTCTGTGCGCAGGTGGCTACCATACGCGCCCATTGCGAAAGCACGCAAAACTGATGCGCTACAATCAAACATAGTCCTTATCGCCCCGCAACCGCACCCGAGAGGAGAGCAAAGCATGTCGCAACGATATCTCAACCCCTTCACGCCGATTTTCGGCAAGGTGCCGCCCTATTTCGCCGGACGTGACCGCCTCATCTCCGACTTCTCCACCGCGTTTGCGGAGGAGGAAAGCAACCCCTTGCTCTTCTCCCTCATCTCGGGACCGCGCGGCACGGGCAAGACCGCGCTGCTCTACTACCTCACCGACATGGCGCGGGAACACGGCTGGATCGGCGTCAAAGCATCCGCCATCTCCGGCATGCTCACCGACATCCTCCAGCGTGCGCTCGCGGCCGCCGAGCATCTCATCGACGCCGAATCGCCGCGATTCACCAGCTTGGGCATAAGCTCGCTGTTCTCGGTCAGCTGGGAGAACCCCAAGCCCGACATGCCCAACTGGCGCTCGCGCATGACGTTTCTGCTCGATCAGCTTGCCGAGCACGATGCTGGGCTGGTCATCGCGGTCGATGAGGCCAAGGCCACTGCGGAGATGATCGAGCTCGTGTCGGTGTTCCAGCACTTTATAGGCGAAGGACGCAAGGTCGCCCTGCTCATGGCCGGCCTGCCCCATGACGTCTCGCAGCTCCTGAGCCATGAGGATATCTCGTTTCTGCGGCGCGCCTCGTTCATCAAACTGGAGAACGCATCCGTGGCGGAGGCCTCGGTCGCACTCAGGCGGACGATCGAGGATCACCGGCGCACCATCGATCCCGACGCGCTCGACTACGCTGCCGCCGCGTCGTTCGGCTATCCTTACCTCATCCAGCTGATCGGGTTCAGGATGTGGGCGTGCGACCCGTTTGAGAAGAACATCACCCTGCGCGATGCGCACGACGGGGTGCTGCTCGCCCGCGACGAGTACACGCATAGCGTGCTGGTTGCCACGTACAACGGCCTGTCTGCGAAAGACGTCAGTTTTCTCGAGGCGATGCTTCCCGACGAGGGACCGAGCAGCATGAAGGATATCGCCGAGCGCATGGGCGTGGCGGCCAACTATGCGTCCAAGTACCGGTCGCGCCTGACCGAGCAGGGCATCATCGGCGCACGGGGGAGAAGCGCCGTGGGCGTGGATCTGCCGTTCTTCAAAGAATTCGTCAAGATACAGATGGAGGGCTGAGGCTGCGCTACGAGGCGTCGGCCGGGCCTTTACGAGGCGGGTTTTCGAGCAGTTCGCGGGC
This sequence comes from Atopobiaceae bacterium, assembly GCA_040307385.1. Classification (GTDB taxonomy): domain Bacteria; phylum Actinomycetota; class Coriobacteriia; order Coriobacteriales; family Atopobiaceae; genus RUG721. Next base: position 8,062 of record JAWRJQ010000003.1, on the reverse strand, counting down.
CTTGTCCCGCCATGCTTTGGCGGCCTCCTCATCGCGCTTGCTGGTGTATTGGGCGTGGAGCATGAGGGCGTAGCTCACCTTGAGCGCATAGGATGCCCCGTCGAATGCCTCCTCCATCTCATCGATATAGGCGAAGGAGCCGTTGCCGAAGATCTCCCAGGCCTTCTCGCACTCGGCGGTGCGCTTCCCATGGCGCTTGTAGGATTTCATCTCGTCGAGGATCGTCTTGGCGTCGTCCCAGCTCTCCTGCTGCATGTAGAACTGGAAGGCCTTGAACAGCAGGTCGTCGCGCTGTGCAATGGATGCCCTCATGGCAAGGAGCAGGTCGAGGGACTGCCGGGCCTTCGAGGCATCGTCCTGGGCGATATAGCCGTTGAGGCGCAGGTATTCGCGGTTGTATGCGGGGATGAAGAAGCGCATACGAGGTTCGTCGACCGCCGCGAGAAACGCGTCGAACTGCTCGTGATCGAAGAGGCGCTGCAGCTTGTTGAAGACCATGCCGCGCGCGATCTGCATGACGAGGAAGAAGGCGATGGCCGATCCGATGAGGATGAAGCTGATGAGCGGCATGGTGATGCCGGCAAAGGTCACGGGCTCGAACATGGTTCCTCCGAACGGGTGCAGCGTGGCGCGTATATCCCTATCTTAATCCAGGCGCTTTCGCCGTGCGATCTCGTGGTTCATCTGAGTCGATTATTCGAGACGGTTTCGGCGCTGCATCGGTCTCGAACAATGGACTCAAACGGGCGTGAAGCATGGAGCATTAATCGGCATGATGCTCAGCAGTTCTGGGCATCGTTTTTTATCGTATTATCGAGATGGCCGAGTCGACACCTGCACGGCTCACCGCTTCTTTTCTACCCGTCGCGCCACCCCCAATGGTGCGACGGACTCATCCCTTCTCAGCGTCTTGAAGACAGGTTCAATGGATGCGGAGCCTTGGTCCGGTCATGGAAATAGCGCATTTGCATCATGCAGTGCGCGGGGTTGCCCGCTTGTGCCGAGACGGCTTGAACCCAAAATGTCCCCAGTGCAGCAGAAATCTGGCTGCAAGCTATGCATCGTCTTTGTCGTCTGCATATTTCGAGTAGTTATGCGGTTAGCTTGCATGGCATTTAGCTCCAGAGCTGTTCGGGACCGGAAACCTGATACACCGGGGACATTTTGGGCTTTCTGGCCTCGCCGGGAGTACGGCGGGGGGGGGTGCAATCTGCTCTGAGCGCTCTTCATGACAGCGGAGCGGGTCGTGCAAACGCATGCTCGCACGCATTGACGCTCTCCTCCATGCGGCCGAAAGCGACATGGCTAGCCCCGTATCTGCGGCCAGAAGCTTGTGCCGTTCTCAGGCGGCGAGCAGCCAAAATAATCGGCAACCGAGGCACCGACATCCGAAAGGGTGGTGCGGGTTCCTATATCGCCCGTGAAAGCACGGCCGTGCTTGATGAGCAGCGGCACGTATTCGCGCGTATGATGGGGGTGGCCGATTGTTGGGTCGTTGCCATGGTCCGCCTGCACCACAAGCACGTCCTCCGGTGCCAGCGCAGCGCATATCGATCCGATAATCTCATCCGCCACTATGAGCTTATCCGCATATCCGGCAACGTTCTCACGGTGGCCCATGAGATCGGTTTCCTGTACGTTTGTGCAGATAAAACCGCTGATCGGCTGTCTCACAAGCTCAAGGGTCCGCACGAGGACCTCCCGCGTATCCACAATAGACTCCGATGCGCCGAAGCGGTTTGCGCACACATCCGCCACCTTGCCCAAAAGATGCACGTCAACCCCATGCTCGCCAAGGATATACGGTACCTGGCTCTTCTCGTCAACCCCATAGCCCATATGAACGCAATGATAATCATCGTTGTAAACACCTGAGGCGGGCGCGTTCACGCCGATAAAGCCACCATGCTCCTCAACAGCCGCAAGGAGGTCGGGCAGATGCACCCCACGTCCTCCGAAAGCGATGACGCGCGGGGTCTTTGCGACGGTGCGCACGATGCGCCCGATCTCGAGCACTGTGCCGAAATCGAGATCGTCGAGAGCCGCCGTCACGTTGAAGGCTTGGCCGGGGTCGCACTCGATATTGTCTGCGACCGTGCACGCCTCATTGACGATGAGGAAGCGCAGACCAGAAGCTTGGGACGTATAGAAGCGAGTTGAAAAGCCAGCATCGTGGAGCTTCTCGGCAATGCCATCGACGACGCTCTGGATGGGCTGTGCAAGCGGGGCCAAGGGCTTGGTTCCCATGATTTCCTGATGTCCATAGAACGTATCGGCTCCATGGTGCATCAGCATGCTGCGCCCCCATGTTGCCGTCTCGGAGCAGGGCAATCCCGGATACGCCGCTCCAGCAGCGTTGGCCAACCCGAGTGCCGCCAAGTTCGGAAGCGATAGGCCGGGCATGGCATCGAAGATGTGCCTGCAGGTATGTGCTCCTATGTCGGTAGGACGGACCTCGGGCACATCCGGCATCTGGCCAATGCCGAAGCCATCGAGAACGATAACGATGAACTTCCCCTGTTGTGCCATCATTCCTCCCGAGAGCACATCGAAACCCAGGGCAGCCGTCATGCGATCCGACGCCCGTGCGTGTCGAAAAGGCCTTCAAGACGCGGGGCGCCTTGCGAGAGGCCGGAGACCACCGCCACGTGGCTGCGAGTAACGAACATCTGCGTGCGAAAGCACATGAGGACGGGATCCCCCACCTTGGCCTCGTCTGAAAGCTCGAAGTAATAATCGATGCTTTCATCGGCCGGCGTGATCACCTGGGCGCGACGAGCCGTATCAAGGCTCCTTCCAACTAAGGCAGCTGCAACATGTCCCCGCCGGTAATGGCCGCCGCCATAGCAATACGCATGCCCTCCAAGATTGTGGCTCACCTCGCTCGCATAGACGTATCCGACGCCCTCGGCTGCAGTGCTGTGCGCTGCATGATACGGGGTCGTGCCGGAGAGTCCGTGGCCGGGTTCCATGTGCGTGCCGCCCAATGACGATACGAGTCCAACGGTGTGCACGCAGCTATTCGATGGCATGTTGAGCTCAAGGTTGTCATAGCCGCGCTTCCGCAGTTGCTCGGCCGCCGCCCGTACCGTGTGCGCATTGGGCAGGGGCTCCACCTCGTGCGTCTCTGCCGAAAACAGCATGCAGGGAAAGGAACATGCGCCTGCTATGCGGATGCCCTTTGTCTTCTCCAGCTCGCCAATCGTCTGCGGCAGCTCCTCGAGCGAAAAGCCGCCGTATTGACCTGGATAGAGAACGTCATCGGGGCCGAGCACGCGAAGCATGATCGGCTGGATGAAGCCTTGCGCGCTTGCCTCGGCCCCGATCTCCGCAGCCTTCTCAAGGGAGTAGACCGTTATGATGCGCGGGCGGGCTTCAAGGATCCTGCCGAGTGCGGCGTGCGGCGTTTGCACCAGGTGCCCCACATGCGCGATCGGCACGCCGGCTTCCAGCAGCGTCAGGGCTTCTCGGTAGTCAACGCACACCGCTCCCTCATACCCCAGCTCTGCCAGACGTTTTCCCACAAGCGGGTTTCGTCCGAACTGCTTGAGCATGAAGTACAGGGCGATGTTGCGAGCGTCTGCGGCGGCTTTCAGTGCCCGGGCGTTCTGTTCTATCATGTCAAGGTCGATCAGGTACGTGTCCGGCAGGATGGTTCCATCTGCCGTCCAAGAAAGCGCCAGCTCTGCCAGGGCCGCATTCGTCTCAAGAAGCCTGTCGAGAAACACCGCTACCCCCTCTGATAGATTTCATCGAGCAGTTCTCGCAAGATGCGGATCACCGTATTTGCTCCAGAGCGCATGACGTTGATGCGCACCATCCGCTTTTGCCAGGTCGGGTCTTTCGCCCGGAAGGTCGCGCTGATGCGGTAGAACATGGGGGCGAACTCATAGCGGCTCTCGCATCCGACCGGATGCGGGGCGACTCCATGTGCGGGCGCCAGCTCAAGAATGCGATCAGCCACATCATCATCAAACTCGACGATGACCGCCTTGCTCTCCGCATTGGCCACGTATGCCGCGCGAACATGGTCCAGCTCGCCGTCATTGAGGCGCTGCGCAACCTCGTCGCAGACCTCGCCTGTTATAGACAGGGCAACCGGAGCGTACACGAGGCCGCGGAGGGCCTCCATGGCCTCATGCCCTTGGACCTGAGACCCTCCCGAATACTGCAGGGAGCGGATCTTATCCACATAGTGCTTGCGGCCCAGCACAACGCCCACACCCTCGGGGCCGAGCACTTTGAAGCATGAGAAGGTGGCAAGGTCGGCGCCAAGCTGGCTTCCGATCGATTTGACCTTGCAGGCTGCATAGTTGTCGTCGGTCACGATCGGAACGTTGCGCAATCTATTGCGAAAAAGCTCGATAACGTGGCCCAGCTCATAGGAATCATCCGGGCTCTGCCGAGAATGCTGCACGAGAACCCCGTCTATGTGCCCCGCGTGGCGGGAACAGGCTTCCGCAATCGCCCCGTCATCGTTGAAGTTAGCACGCACGGTCGTGCAGCCCATCGTATCGAGGGTGGTCTGCGTTGTCGGGTACATCGGAGCGTCGTGCACCATGACCAGAGAGCATGGGGCTACGCAGGAGAGAATCGCCCATCGGAGCGCCCCTGTCCCCGCACCGCGTACGAGCACGGCTTCCTCCGCATCAAACGCATCGGCAAAGACCTTCTCGACGCGTATGGTTTGAAGAGGGCGATTCTCTCCCCGATGTACGCCAAGATCGCCCAGATCGAGCAGCTCGCCGCCTGAAAAGAAGCGCGTTGCCGCGTCCACGATCTTGAACTGCAGAGCGCGGGCCTCCTTGAACGATCTCGAGTAAAGCGGAAAGGTCACGAGACTCGGCTCTCGCCGGACATCTGCGCTCATATGGGCCTCTTTTCCAGCTCCGTCACGATGGCGGGCACAACCTGGTTGATAAGCTGCGGTGTGAACCCGAATGCCCGCACGCCGGCGTCGAGCGCGGCGGCTATTGCATCGGAGTCGGCGGAATCGAGGGCCTTGCAAGCGTTGTAGCCGAGAATGGCGATAGCCATCGCAAGCGCTCCACCGCCGCCCGTCAAGCACGCGCCAAGATAGAAGTCAGCAGCACCCCGCTTGATATCCATGGCCGCATTGATATCGTCGGTCACCGAGACGGCAAGCCCCTCGATGCCGAGCGACTCGATGCAGGAGCGGATCTCATCCTTACCGAGCTGTCCGCCTATAACGATTCTCATCTCATCCTCCTTGGCGGTATTGGGAGCGTGTGCGTCCCGCACCTATCAAGCTGCAGGAACATAGAGCCCAATCACGGCGAACACATTGATCAGGACCCCCACGGCAATGACCGCGATGGGGCCGACCGCCATGCGTGTGATAGGCTTTTTAAAATACTCGTTCATAACGAACAGTCCAGCGACCACAAGGAAGCCAAAGCCCGGCCCCATGCCCTCGGCAGCCGTCATAGACCCGACGAGGATCGCAACTTCGAGAAGCTTGGTCATGGCAACGCGAATGCTGTCTGCCGAATTCTTGATTGCCGGTGCTTTGTCGAAGACCTTAGCGACCAGCGTGAGAGAGAGGGCTTCAGCTGACATCACAACGGCACCGAGGATTGCAGCGACGAATGCGTTCGGTGCAAGCATACCCACGACAGCGGTAAAACCGATCCCATCCGTGACGAATGTGCCCGTTGCAATCGAGGTGAGGCCCTTGAGGGGGATGAACGAGATGGCGCGCGCTGCGGCGATGCTCACCGCAGACCCCACGTTGCCATCGGCGAGCGCGGTCAGGGATTGAGGGCCCTCCATGAGCAGTCCGATGTTGCATGCAACGCCGTAGATGGAGCCCATTATGGCAATCCAGATGATGTTGTTCCGGATGTTGCGCACGCGGTCGGCGAAGAGCTCGGACATATGCCCCTCGGACTCTGTGCGCTTTGCGGTGAATGCGAAGGCGATGACGAAGAAGAGACCGATCAGAATCGCAACGCCATCAGCGATGCCGGCGAAGCCAAATGCCACGAGCATCTGGCGCACGGAAACCGTGAGCACGAGCGCTGCAAGCCCTCGCTGCCAGCCATAGTCCATTGCGACAACCACGCATGGGAATGCGGTGAAGGCGGCGATGACCGGGCCAGAGATGTTTTGCCATGCATCGAAGACGTTAACGGGCAGGCTCTGCATCAGCTCGACGAGCCCCTGGAGGCCTACGAGGATGGCAATACCGTAGATGCCGCCCACGACAAACGAGCCGATAGCGCCAAGAAGGCTCTCACGATCCTTCCACCAGTCCTCGATGTTCTTGGCGGGAAAGGCCGTGCCGATGATATCGGTGCCCAGCCACAGGGTGTGAACCAAGATGATCGGCGACATCACCGAGTAGGGAAGGCCGAAGCCAATGACCAGACCGAAGCTCAGACCGAAGGTAGTCGTGAAGAACTCGGCACGGGTCATTCGCCCCTCACGATACTCGGGCACGACAGGCCTCACGGCATCGTTGAAAACAGATATCCCACGGTTGGCCAGAAGAGCGCCCATAGCGCCGGCCAAAAAAATAACGATATAGCGCATCATTTCCCCTGTTTCTTGTCTTTGTCCGATGAGCTGCCACCTAGATAGCTGCCATGACCTTACGGATTGGCACGCATGCAGCACGTTCGGACATACCCCTTCCTATTTCTGTGCGCATGGAGAGCGCCGCTTCTCACCTCCTCCCCCCATCGCGCCCTGCGCAATAAGCAGCCCGCTCACATGAACGAGCAGGAAGCCCTTCTCGTCTTGTGAGAGGCGGTGTTCCATCGCGTCAAGAAGCTCGTGCTGAATACGCGAAGCCTCTTGAAAGATCGGGCTTGCCTTGACATCGGCCACAATTTCGGGGGAGAGCGGCTCGATCGGCTCGCCATCCCGGGAACGCTTCAGAGCTGCTGCAACATGGGTTATGAGCGTGCCAAGCAGTTCATTGTCTCGGGATACGCCGCACTCTCTCGTCAAGATGCAGGCAATCGACTCAATGTCGCGGCGACCGGACTCGTCGATATATCCGGAGGATGAGAGTATCTCTATTCTCTCGTCTAATGAACTCATCAACGGCTCCCCATGATTCGTTTAATAGCGTGCGGCAAGACGCCCTTCCATAACTTCCTTCTGTATCTTTTCGATCTGCCTGTGCGAGGCAAGCGAGCAGACGAGCTGGCGGGTGAACGGATCATCAGCCCTGACCGCAATGACGGCCCGTGTGTTGCCATCTTGGGTTTCCTGGCTCTCGAGGGCTCTCGAAACCAAGCCCGAAGCGTGAACATGAATGTCGTCTTCATTCCAGATACCGACGTCGATATCGCCCGAGAGCAGCATTTCAACGATGTGCATATATTGGACGGGGACGTATTGAACATCCGTATCTGCAAAGTACCGGTGCGTGAGGATGCTTTGGTCGGCAGAAGAATCGTCGATGCCGACCCGTGCGTCCGTCCAGTCGGTGCGCTGGGGGGTAGCCGATAGAAGAACATGCTGCCCTACATAGCTGAGCGGCGCACATTCAAGAGCCGCCTCGATAGGCAGACCCTTTGCGGCGTACTCATCGAACGCCATGCGACTCATGACAGCGTAGTCCGCATGCTTGTCCAACAGCATCTGAACACGAGCTTCAGAGCCACGCAGAAATGTAATGAAGGCGCGAATTCCATCCGAGTTGAGGAGGGTATAGAGTGCCGTTGCCAACCCCTCATATCTCAGCGTGTAGGGTAGGGGCATGACGCCTACCAGATGTTGCGTGCCAAGAGCGCGAGCCAGTCCCAGGTAATCGATTCTTGTTAGAAGAGTGCCGTTTTGGCCATGGGGCTCGAGGTCAACAGCTCCTGTCTCTTTGAGGGCTGCAAGGGCTTTTTGGATGTTGCCGCGGGAGGATCCGCACCGAACCTCGAGCTCCGAGACGGTCGGGATTTTGGCACCCACTGCAACGCCACAGAGCTCATGGGCAACACGACGAATCGTGCGAGCGCCTTTGTTCAGCATGCTGTCCATGCATCCCCTTTCCCGATCCCCCAGCCGGACGAGGGTTGAATATACACTATTTAATATA
>JAWRJQ010000002.1:0-7248 GCA_040307385.1 Atopobiaceae bacterium | reverse complement strand
AATGCGCCCGTCGCATAGTCGATCTCGAAGCCGCGCGCCGCGTTGTACACCTCCACCTGCATGTTCAGAGAACCGTCGCTGGAGCATATGTCCACGATGACGCTGCGGCAGAGCAGCTCATCGCCCTCGTAGACGGGCGTCGCCGAGTAGAACACCCAGCCATCGGGGTTGCGCGTGAGCCAGTCGCGTGCGGCCTGCTCGCAGAAGAGCATGCCGCCCGCCGGATTGTTGCTGCCGACGTTCTGCATACGCGTGCCGGTGACGAGGTTCTCGCGGATGCTCGCCCCGCCGAGGGACTTGGCGATAAGATGCGATCGGTTGAATAGGTGCCCGTGATAGACCCCTCCGCCATCCAGCTCGATGCTGACCTCGGCGTTATGGCCCCAGCCGGAAGGACGGATGGACGAGATGTCCTCGCGCCGCCGCGCCCTGCCCTCCTCCATCATGTTGTAGGTGACGCATGCTGCGGCACGTCCGCTTCGGCCAAGGTGGTCGAGGCCCGAATAGAAGATTTCCCCCGGAAAGATCTCCATATCTACAACGGCATCGCCGACGATACGGCAGTAGTTCGGGGCGATGTCCCCGGTCCATGTCGTGTACGTGCGAACCTGCTCGGAAGATGAAGCGGGCTCTGGCTCGGGCCTTTGCCTGGAAATGGAATCGGCGATGCCCTCGATGCTCGTCTCGTGGCGGGGAGCTGGCATCGGGGCTTTGGCCACGCATGAGATGAGATGGAGTGCGGCTGGTGCAGCGAGCAACGCCGCAAGCGCGGTAGCGAGCAGGGCAATACGCGTGCGTTTCATGCACGTGCCTTCCAACATGGGTTTCAGCAGACCGACATATAGAGCATAGACCAAGCGACGTGGCAGGTTCCCCCGAACTGCCGCAGGGAGCATGTACAATTGGACCGACAAGCGCCCCACGTGCCCGAGGAGGCTGGTATGGAATCTGCTGGAAGCGGCAAGGCACGTTCCTTCTCGATGTTCTCGCTGCAACGGGCCATGGCCCTGTTGATGTGCCTCTCGGTATCGCTCGCTCTTGCGCTGTCGCTTTCCGCCTGCAGCTCTGACAAGTCCGCCGTTGGCGAATCTCTACGAGACGGGGCTGTTGCGCAAGAGGATTCCAGTTCGGACTCCGATGAGAAGGCGCAAGATTCTGCCCCTGCGATCGATCCATCCTGCCTCAAGCAGAATACCGAGTATCTCGAGTATTCCGACAAAAGCACCGATCCTCTCGGGCTCGTGACCTGCGATGACGACGAGGTTGTCGTCACCAGCCCCACAAGCGAGGTTGCGCTCGATGCGGTGGGAGAGCTATCGGTGGGCTACCGTCTTGAACGGGAGGGAGCGGACGCTGCAGATGTGGCGGTCTCCTTCGTAGTGCGCGATACCAAACCGCCGAAGATCGAGCTTGTGGCCGATGAGCTGGAGATCGATCAGGGAGAAGCGCTCGATATCCGCTCCAACATAGCCTCTGTGGCAGATCCTGTTGACGGCAGCCTTGCGTACGTCGATTCCGAACCCGACAAGATATCCGATACGGGCAGGCAATACGATCAGGGTTGGTACACGGTGGCCACCAACCTCGACACGGACGTCGCCGGTGCCTTCTATGCCAAGGTAACCGCATGCGACATCCATGGCAATCGAGTCGAAAAGGAATACAAGATCGTCGTCAACGAGGTTACGCAATCGGAACCCGCTGCCCCTGCCGAAGAGCCAACACGAAACACCCAGCGCTATATTTTGAATACGAACACCCATAAGTTCCACAATCCCAGCTGCAGTTCGGTTAACCAAATGTCCGAGAAAAACAAATGGGATACCGATGAGTACACGCGCGAGGAAATCATCGAGATGGGGTATGATCCGTGCAAACGCTGCTCTCCCTGACATGACATGGCAGATTCCCGCCCCCGCTCCCAATGGGCGTGCTTTTGTATGCTGGTCATGACCTTGAGAAGAACGACGGCTTCATGCGGCTCGAATTGCAAACGGCTAGAATTTGGATAACCTTACAAGGCGGCGCTCTTTATGGATGTATATGTTCTTCTGTTTGAAGATTTTGAAACGCTTGATGTGTTTGGCCCCGTTGAGATATTGTCGCGAATCGACAACGTGAGGCTGCACTACATTTCCCTATCAGGCGGATTGATTGAAAGCAGGCAGGGCTACTGCACGCAAACCGAAGCAATGTCCGTGATTGCTCCAAACAGCGTTCTAGTTGTCCCCGGCGGTCAGGGGGCAAGATGTCTTATGTCGAATGAATTGTTTATCGCAACGCTGCGAAATCTTTGCAACAAAGCAAAAAATGTACTATCCGTTTGCACGGGCTCGGCACTGTTGGCTAAAGCAGGCGTGCTTGATGGCCGAAACGCCACGTCGAACAAGAAAGCGTTTGGTTGGGTGAAATCCATTTCCCAACATGTCGATTGGATCAAAAAGGCCCGTTGGGTTGTTGATGGAAAATACTATACTTCTTCGGGTGTATCCGCAGGGATGGACATGTCGCTCGGCTTCATCAGCGATTTGTTTGGAAAAGAAAAAGCTGAGCAAGTCGCCTGTGATATCGAGTATGTCTGGAACAACGATAAAGAAAGCGATCTTTTTGGGGAGTAACGACTGAAAACCCCTCTTGAAGCGCGTTGTTCTTTGGCTCGCATGCCGTGACTCGGTTGGAGGCACATGCATTCAGAGGAAAACTGTCACGGGGAATCTGCCACAATTGATGGAGCAACCGAAACACGACGAGGGAGGCTGCCATGGATAGGGCACGCGTGTACATAGACGGTCAGAGCGGCACCACCGGCCTGCAGATCTTCGATCGCATCGGCGCGCGCGACGATCTCGAGCTCATGCGTATCGACGAGGACAAGCGCCACGACATCGAGGAGCGCCGCGCGTTTCTCAATGCCGCGGACATCGTGTTCCTCTGCCTTCCCGACGACGGGGCGCGCGAGGCCGTCGCGCTCGTGGAGAACCCGGACGTCTGCATCATCGACGCCTCCACGGCGCACCGCACGGCCCCCGGCTGGACGTATGGCTTTCCCGAGCTCTCCGCAGACCAGCGCTCCGCCATCGCCCGGTCCAAGCGCATCGCCAACCCCGGTTGCCACGCCACGGGTTTCGTCGCTGCCGCAGCGCCGCTCGTGCAGGCGGGCGTCATGCCTGCGGACTACCCGCTCACGTGCTTCTCGCTCACCGGCTACTCCGGCGGCGGGAAGACGATGATCGCGGACTACGAGGCCGAAGGCCGCCCCGTCGCGCTCGATGCACCCGGCATCTACGGGCTGTCGCTCACGCACAAGCACCTGCCCGAGATGCAGCAGGTGTGCGGGCTTGCTTCGCCGCCGGTTTTCCTGCCCGTGGTCGACGATTATTACCAGGGCATGGCAACCACCATCATGCTGCGCAACGACCTCTTGACCGGCGTGCGGACCGCGCGGGATGTGCATGCATGCCTCGCCGCCCACTACGTGGGCCAGCGGTTCGTGCGCGTGCTGCCGTTCGAGGAGCGGCGGCCCACGCTCTATGCCAATGAGCTCACGGGCACGAACGACCTGGCGATCGTGGTGTGCGGCACTGCGGAGCACACCACGGTCACGGCCCTGTTCGACAATCTTGGCAAGGGCGCCTCGGGTGCGGCGGTGCAGAACATGAACATCGTGCTCGGCATCGATGAGGCAATCGGGCTCGGAGAGCGCAGGAGCGGAGCGCCATGGTAGACGGATCTCCGGCTGAGCCGAGCCGGCTGTCCAAGCTCTGGGCGCTGTTCTTCGCCACCTTCTCCATCAGCATGACGGCCAATTCGGGCTATGCGATCCTCGCCGTGATGCAGGACGATTTCGTGAGCAAGCGCCGGTGGATCACGGAGGATGAGATGGCGGACTACCTGGCCATCATCCAGAGTTCGCCGGGGCCCATGGCGGTCACCTCCTCGATGATCGTGGGCTACCATGTTGCGGGCCTCGCGGGCTCGCTCGCCGCCGTGACCGGGGTCGTCCTGCCCCCGTTTTTGGTGATGGTGGCCGTCACCGTCTTCTATCAGGCCATCGTGGGCAACCCGTACGTGTCGCTGTTTCTGCGCGGCATGCAGATGGGGGTGGTGGCCATGCTCTTCGACGTGATCATCGGGCTGTTTAGGAATGCAACCGAGAACAGCGGCCTCTATCCGTTCATCGTCATGGCGCTCGCCTTCCTCTACGTGCGGTTCACCGGATGCTCCATCGTGTGGCTCGTCCTTGCCTGCGCGTGCGCGGGCGTGGTCAAGGCGCTGCTGGTCAGGCGGGGTGAGGGGCGCTGATGGCCGTCGTGCTGCAGGTCTTTCTCGCGTTCGTGCGCATCGGGGGCATCGTCTTCGGCGGCGCGTACGCGGCCATTCCCATCGTCGAGCACGAGGTCGTGGTCGCCCAAGGCTGGATGACCTATGCGGAGTTCATGGACCTGCTCGCCCTCGATGAGATCACGCCCGGCCCCATCCTCATCAACAGCGCGACCTTCGTGGGCATGAAGGTCGCGGGCATACCCGGGGCCATCGCGGCCACGCTGGGCTGCATCACCGTGCCGTGCCTCGCGGCGCTCTGCCTGCTGATCCTGTTCAGGAAGTACAAGGACGCACCGCTCGTCCAGAGCATCATGCTGTCGCTCAAATGCATGGCGGTTGCGCTCATCGCATCGACGATGATCAAGCTCGGCGTTGCGGCGCTCATGCCCGACGGCACGGCATTCGATCTTGCGTACGGCGTCTACGTGCTCGCGGTCGTTGCGGCGGCCTTCTACCTCATGCATGTGAAGAAGCTCGGGCCTCTGCCCGTGATGCTGGGCTGCGGCGCCCTGAATGTGCTGGTGGGCGGGTTCTTGTCCTGACCGGCCATGCGATATGCGCCGATGAACGGGGAATACCCAAGATAGCCGTCGAAAGAGGAGGATGCCATGGAACAGCACGACAGCATGCCCGAGAAGATCGCCCGCGCGGAGGGCGGGGACGCCCGACGCGGCCCAGGCGCGGACCTTCTGCTCCCCGACAACCGTAGCGCCTGTTGCATCGCTGCAGCTATCGCGCTTGCAGCGGCGCTCGTGTCGTTCTTCATCGTCGCGCCGTGGGCCGGCTCGCCCGAGAGCCATGCGGACATCATCGCCTCGCTCGACGAGAAGCGCGACACCGTCATGCAACTCATCGCCGGCTCAACCGGCACTTCGGCCGCCATCACGCTCCTGCCGGGCGATGCGGGCACGCCCATAGCCGAGAAGCTCCTCGACCTCGGTTCCTACTTCGCTCTTGTCATCGGAGCCATTTACCTCGAGAAATACATGCTCACCATCCTCGGCTCCGCTGCCTTCAAGCTCTTCGTTCCCGCTGCAGGCGTGCTGTTCGCGATAGCTGCGCTGCCCAACGGGCCAGCAGGCTGGCGCACGCCGCTACGCTGGCTGTCGGCGCGCCTTGCGCTCTTCGGCATCGCGATCTTTCTCGTGGTGCCCGCAAGCGTGACGGTATCGCGCATCATCGAGGGCACCTACGAATCGACGGTTGCCAGCACCCTTGCAACCCTCGAGGATGAGGTCGAGGTCGAGGAATCCGAGCCTGCGGCAGAGCCCAAGGATGGCTTCGAGGCACTGGGGGAGTTCGTCAGGAGTATCCCCGAGAATCTCGCGAATGCGGCGACGGGCGTTTCGCAGGAGGTCCAGACCAGGCTCAACCTGCTCATCGAGACGCTCGCGGTAATGATCGTCACCTCGTGCGTGATCCCCATCCTCGTGCCGATGTTCTTCCTGTGGCTTGCCAGGGTGCTTCTGGGCGTGCCCGTGGACATGCCGGGACGCGCCATGAAGCCGCGCTCCCTGCGCAGCGCGAGGTAGGCCCGCAGAAGGCAAAAGACGTATCATGGAACGGATACGCGACCGCGTATGACCGCGCACCGACGAGAGGAGCACCTATGGCCGATTTTGATTTCGACGCTGCGAAACAGGTAATCGACAACGGCGTCAGCCAAGCCCAGGAGGTTTTGTCCGATCCCGCGAAGATGGACGAGCTGCTCGATTCCCTCAAGGTACGCCTCGCCGACCTGCCGAGCACCGTCGCCGACGCCTTCTCCAACGTCCCCACCATGGTCGACATGGTGAAGGGTTACATCTCCAAGGAGTATGCCGACGTATCGCCCAAGACCGTGGCGTCGCTCGTCGCCGCCTTCCTCTACCTCGTGAAGGGCAAGGACCTCATCCCCGACAACATCCCCTTGCTCGGCCTGGTCGACGATGTCGCCGTGATAACCGTCGCCCTCAAGATCAACGAGCCCGAGCTCGAGGCGTTCAAGCAGTGGAAGGCGCAGAAGAGCGCAGGCACCCTTTAAGAGCTTGGAGAGCATGCTATGGCGGCGCAGCAAGTCAAGATCGTGCTTATCACGGGATATCTGGGGGCGGGCAAGACCACGCTCCTCAACAACATCCTCGCCAACCAGGAGGGCATCCGCGCGGCGGTCATCGTAAACGATATCGGGGAGGTCAACGTGGACGCTTCCCTTATCAAACAGGGTGCGCTCACGCAGACCGACGAGATCATCCCCATGACCAACGGCTGCATCTGCTGCACGCTCTCCGACGACCTTGCCCGCCAGCTCGACGGCATCGCCAGCTCGGGCGACTTCGACTACATCGTGATCGAGGCGAGCGGCATCTGCGAGCCCATACCCATCGCCTACACAATCTCGCGGTTCTGCGATGAGAGCGCCTTCGCGGGAGAGGCTCCGCTCGCGCTCGACAACATCGTGGCCGTGGTCGATGCGGATCGCATGTTCGACGAGTTCGACGGCGGCAAGAGCCTGCTCGGCGACGATATCGACGATGAGGACATCGAGGCCCTGCTCATCCAGCAGCTCGAGTTCTGCACCACGGTGATCCTCAACAAGGCGGACCTCGTGACGCCCCAGCAGCTCGAGGAGCTCAAAGCCCTCGTGCGCAGCCTGCAGAAGGACGCCGTCATCGTGGAGGCCACGCAGTGCGATGTGCCCATGAGCGAGATCCTCGACACGGGCCGCTTCAGCTTCGATGCCGCCTATGGATCCGCCGCGTGGATGGATGCGATGGAGCATCCCGAAGAGCACGAGGACCCCGAGGTGCTCGAGTACGACATCGCCACCTTCGTCTACCGCCGTCGCCGTCCGTTCGATATCGACGCCTTCGCCTCGTTCGTCTCCACGTGGCCGCGCGAGGTCATCCGCACCAAGGGCCTGCTGTGGGCCGCGCAGGATCCCGA
>JAWRJQ010000001.1:0-40682 GCA_040307385.1 Atopobiaceae bacterium | reverse complement strand
CATGGCTAGCCCTTCTTTCCCGAACTGAACCACCGAGACGCGAACGGCCTATAAGGCCGATACACCTCATCGACGGCCTGCCAGGAGAACTCCGGGAACGAGGACGTGTCGGAAAGGACGCGGAGGTAGAACCTTCCGCGCAACGGCGTCGCTTGCAGCGCAGCGTAGAACTCGTCGAACAGTTCGCCTGCTTCGCTTTCCGATAGTCCGCAACGATCAAGGGCGATCACCACGCCGACCTCGCCGTTTCCGCCCCCCTGGGAAACGGGGTCGGAAGTCATCGATTCCGGGTAGAGCTGCCTCGACATGCTGGTGAAGGTGACGAGCGATCCTTCCGGCAACTCTGCGAGCACCGGCGCGATGGCCTCTGCCGCAAGGCGCTCCCACTCCTCGTGGTTGACGACGTAGTAGCAGTCCTCATCGAACCTCGGCTCCATCTCCTGCCTGCCGTCCCTCATGCCGTCGTCGTATTTGAGATGCACCTCCTCGCCCGCGAAGGGCCCGCTCTCGATGCGCAGGACCACGTCGTCGGCGTGCATCAACCACTTTGGCTCGCCCGTGGCCGAGACCGCCGAGAACTCGAACCCGTAGCGCTCGGCGAGGTAGTCGATGCACGCCTCGGCGTGCCGCACCTGCTTGCGCTCCAGGTCCGAGGGCCAGGCCCCGCTGTCCATCGACGCCATGGCATCATCTGAGAAGCCCAGCTGCCGCGCGACCTCGAGATCGCGCTCGGTGACCGCGTTCTCTCCTGCGGAGCATCCTCCCAGACTCAGAACCAGCGCGACCGCGAGCCCCGCAACCGCCACAAGGGCCGCCGCGCCCCGTGCATGCCGTTTCATTCCGCGCGCCATATCAGTTCTCCCCCACTTTTGAGACCGCAGACGCCGAGGCGTCGTCTGCGATTTTGAACTCGGATGAGGCGAGGGCGAGCCACTCCGCGCCGTCCCTCATCTCATCCTCAAGGGCAGCAGCGAACGCGGACACGGCATCGGAAAGTTCCTCGAGCCCGTCTGCGCCTCCTCCTCGGCTCACCTGGAGGCCTGCGTGCTGCGCCCTGATCCGCGCCACCGTTTGCTGCAGGGAGCGGAGCGTCAGCGCCGCGCTTGCGATATCCGGAAACGTGAAGACGATCTCATCCATGGCGGCTCCTTCAGAGGATCGCTCGGTCGATCGAGGCGATGGTGTCGAGATGCCCGCCGGTCTTGGCGGAGAGCCCGTCGACGGCAGCCGCAAGGGCGTCCGCCGCGCGTCCGACCTTGGTGCAGCGGGCGTCTATAACCGCTGTAGACGCTGCGCTGCCGTACCCATGCGCCTTGATGCCCTGGAGGCATGCGACGTAGGACCTCGCCGCGAGCACGAGCTCCTCGGCGGCATCGGAAATCCGGCCGGCCTCAGCGTTGTGCTCGCGCTCTGAAATACCAGGTCCATATATGCTCCTGCCCGCATAGGATACCTATCCTAGATGCATTATAACGTATGGCTCCTCGTCGCCTAGAGGCCCGTTCCGCGAGGTGCTCGCGTGTTTCTTGCCCGCACGCGGAAGGGGAGGTGGCCCATGTGCCTCTCGCCCGCACGCGGAAGGGGTGGCACCACATCGCCATATTCCTGCGACTTGAGCCGCTAAACGGGCCTATTCCTTAGGAATAAGGTCATCCGGTGCCAAAAACAGCAGGAATAGGCCCGTCTGGTGCCAGGGCCGTCTAGTGCCAGGGCCGTCTGGTGCCAGGGCCGTCTGGCGCCGCGGCGGACAGGCGCGGCTAGGCGCGCGCTTGGACGAAGGCGACGAAGTCGCGCAGGTCCTGCTCGGTATCGAAGCGCCCCATGTAGAACGAATTGCCCAAGTCGTCGGAAAGCGCGTCCGCCATGCGTCCGCTCATGCGGATCGCGGCACCGAAGCGCTTGCGCACCTCGGCATCGGTGTATGCGTAGGTGTAGATGTCGCGCCGCGACGCATACACGCAAAAGCCGTGGTCGTCGCTCTCGGGCAGCCTGCGCTCGTCGAAGCACACCATCTCGGCCCAGATCTGGTAGACGTCGGTCGAATGCGCGAAGTTCATGATGTCGGGCGTGAACCCGCCGGGCGGGCGCACGTTGACCTCCAGTCCCACGTAGTCCCCCACCTCGCCCAAACCGGGCTTGGCCTTGGAGAGCCTGAAGAACTCCATGTGCACGAAACGGCTCGCCAGCCCGAACGACTTCGCCGCAGCGCGGCCGAGCTTCTGGAGCTTGGGATCGACCGACGGGCGGGAGAAGTAGCTCACGTCGAGCTGCAGGCGCACGACCTCCTCCATCGAGGGCGGAAACTCCTCCTGGTTCTCGAACAGCGGGTTGCCCCTGCTATCGAGAATGGCGTCGTAGCTGCAGATGTCGCCCGCCACGAACTCCTCGAGCACGTAGGGCACGTCTCTGCGAGCGGAGAGGAACGCATTGAGCGCGGCGGCGTCGGCCACCGCATGCGCGCCGCCCGAGCCCACGCCCTTCTCGGGCTTGGCGAAGAGCGGGTAGCCCGCCTTCGTGGCGAAGGCGCGTGCGGCCTTGGCATCGGCGGCGCTCGCCACGCGCACCTGGCGGGCCGCGGGCACCTTGCCGGCAGCATACAGCGGCTTCATACCCGCCTTGCTCTGCCACGTTGCCATCTGCTCCGCGCCCGCGCCGGTGCGCACGTTGAAGTCGTCGCGCAGGCGCGCGTCCTGGGCCAGCCAATGCTCGTTGTTCGACTCGATCCAGTCGATCTTGCCGTGCTTATGGGAGAAGAACGCCACGGCGCGGAACACCTGGTCGTAGTCCTCGAGCGAGGGAACCCAGTAATACTCCGTCAGCACGCCTTTAAGCTGGTCGGAGATGGAATCGTAAGGCGTGTCGCCGATGCCCAGCACGTTGGCGCCGCACCGGCGCAGACGATCGCACCAGTTCCAGTAGGTCTCGGGAAACTGCGGAGAGATGAAGATGAAGTTCATGGCGCTCCCCGGTGGCCCGCGTTAATACTCGCCCGCGTCGAGCATGCCCTTGATGTCGTCGAGCACGATGGGGAGGAAGTAGCGCACCTGCTTCTTCCACCAGGGCCAATCGTGGTTGACGTCGTGGCCCCAGTAGTCGAACCACGCCGCGATGCCGCGCGCGCGGAACGCCTCGTCGAGGACGCGCTGGCTGCGGATGCCGTCCTCCTCCCACGCGCCCTGGCCCACGCATAGAACGATCTGGCGCTGGCTGTAGGTCTCCACGTAAGGATGGTCGAAGGGCATGTTGGGCATGAAGGTCGCCGGGGAATTCTCGTAGAGGGTCCCGTCCATGTAGTCGCCGAAGAAATGGCGCGCATCGTAGACGCCGGAAAGCGCGATGCAGCCCTGGAAGAGGTCGGGCCGGCGGAGCGCGGCGATGACCGCATGCGTGGCGCCCATCGAGCACCCCATGGCGAGCGGGCGGATCTCATCGCTCGTGCGCTCCTGCACGAAAGGCACGAGCTCTTCGGTGACAAAGGCGAAGTAGGCCTCCTGGCGCTCGGCGCGCCACGCGGGGTCGGCATCGTAGGCGGACCAGCTGTCCTCATCGAAATTATCGACGGAGAAGATCTGGATGATCCCCTCTTCGAGATAATCGGAGAGGGTGTCGATCATGCCGAAATCCTCGAAGCTGTTGCACTTGGAGCCTTGGGTCTGGAAGACGATGACGGGGTAGCCGCCGTAGCCGTAGGCGATCAGGTTCACGTCTTTCTGAAGATGGTCGCTCCACCAGGAGATGGGTTCGCGGTTCATGGGCACCTCGTTTCTCGCGCAACCGTATCATCCACATGGTAGCGCAGGTTGCACGAAGATGGGCGCGCCACGTGGGGGACGCCGCTCACGTTGCCGGCAAACGTTTTACGGATAAAGGCGCCGTCCGTGCACCGTGTCCGGCTCACGGGTTGATGACCTTGCCCTTAGGCAGCGGATGGGTGAGCTCGGCCGCGCGCACGCGATAGGCCTCGCGGGCCTCCTGCTCGTATGCGAGGACGACCGGCGAGCCGGTGATCTTCTCGCAGAACCAGCGCGCGAAATCGGGGTTGGTCGGCAGCAGCGGGCCTAGGATCCACGTGGCGATAAGCCCGCCTCGGCGCATGCCTTCGTGCGGGTTGCCCGTGGCGAGGCCCCAGCCTCGGTCGAGCATACAGAAGGGCTTGTGGGCGCTGCCGTCCTCGGCCTGCATCTGCGTGAACTGGATCTTGAAGCCGAGAATCTGCTGCACCGCGCCGCCGTCGGCGGGGTCGAAGCCGCCCACGATGGAACCGAGGTAGCGCGTAGGCATGTCGAGGCGCGTGGAGAAATCCAAGATGCCGAGGCCCTGCGCACGCCCGCCATCCGGCGTGCCGAAGGACGTGCCGAGCAGCTCGGCGGCGCTGTGCGTGAAGAGCATGGGCGTGCCCGCGTCGGCGAGCTGGGCCAGACGCATGGCGTGCGGAAGCAGCACGGCGGCTGCGAGCTGCTGGTGCGCCTCGGTCATGCCGCCCATCACGACCGCCGCGACGTCCCGCGAGGCGAAGGCCGGTTCCGCGCCGAAGGGCGTCTCGATGAAGGTGGCGCCGGGCAGGCAGGCGCGCAGGTAGAGCGCGTTGCCGTTGTCGCCGGCCTGGTTGCCGAACTCGGGATAGAGCACCTCGATCACGCAGCCCGCGCCCTGCTGTGCGGGAACGGCGGGGCCGGCATCGTGCTTGCCGGCGGGCGCCTCCGCCTTGAGCGCACCCCTCTCGATGCGCTCGCGCACCAGGCTGCGCAGGCGGTCGGTCTGATCGCCGTTGAAGATGTCGTAGGCGATGAAGACGCCCTCCACACCTGTGAGCTCGAGCGTGCGCGCGGCGGCGTCCGCGTCGGCGACGAGGCTCACCCGCGCGGGATCCACGCCCGCGAGCATGAGGCGCAGCAGCAGGTCCTCGCCGCGTGCGCCCACCACCACGATCTGCTCGACCAGGGGATCGGTCAAGTACTCGAAGTCGGTCTGGTAGTACCAGCCCGTGTACTCCGACGAATAGGGGCTCGTGGCGAGGTAGTAGTCGCTCATGATGAAGGCGACGGCCTTGCGGCCCGGCTCGCGGCAGATGGTCTGGATGGCCGTGGAGGTGGCCGTGCTGTTCTCGCCCTTCGCCGCCACGTTGACCAGGCGGATGCCGCCCGCTTCCTCGACGCTGTAGCGCAGCGCCGTGATGTTGACGCCCCGCTCGAGCGATGCGGCGATGGCGGCGGCGTCGACGCCCATACGGCGCGCCACCGTCACGGTGGCGAGCAGGTTGTAGAGGTTGGTGATGGAGTAGGTTGCGATGCGGTAGCTGTGCTCGGGAGTGCCGGGCTCGCTGTTCTCGCGGACCGTGAAGGTGCCTGCCGCGCGATCGACGTCCACGACCTCGAAATCCGGCTCGGGGTTGGTGAAGCCGCAGTGCACGCAGCGGGCCTTGCCCAGATGGCGCAGGTGGCAGTAGTCGTAATCGAGCGCGGAGCCGCATTCGGGGCAGGCGGTGAGATCGCAGACGATGCCCTGCGGGCCGTCCGTGTCGTCGGGCAGCCGCCCTATCGAGAAGTACGTGCGCTTGCGCGCCTGCGGGGCGAGGCGACACGAGATGAGGTCGTCGGCGTTGAGCACGAGCTCGGTGTCGGGCGAGATGGACGACGACAGGACATCGAAGATGTACTCGGGGTTGGCGTTGCGCATGAACGAGTCGCGGTAGAGGTTGCAGACGAGCAGCAGGTCGGGCGTCACGTGAGGCAGGACGAGCCTGCTCGAAAGCTCGTCGAGCTCCATGCAGGCGGCCTGCATGCGCTGCTCGCCCGAGAGGCGCGCGTTCTTGACGAGCGAGCTCTCGATGCCGTTGATCGTGTTGCTGCCCGCCCGGTTGCTGAGCAGGTCGAAACCATTGTCCGCAAGCAGGTCGTTGAGCAGGTTCACCGTGGTCGTCTTGCCGTTGGTGCCCGTTACGAAGACAACGTGCGCGGGCTTGTCGATGTGGGCGAGAAACGACGGGTCGATCTTCTCGGCGACGACGCCGGGAAGGTGCCCGCCCGCACGGCCGACCAGCTTGAGAAGGCCGCCCGTGACCTTTGCCGCGGCGAGGGCGAGGCGGAACCGCGCCCCGCGCGTGCCGTGCGTATGGGTTGTGCCAGCCGCGCTCATGACGCGGCAACGATGTGGAGGCCGGAGCTCGTTCCCAGGCGGTCGGCGCCCGCCTCGATCATGGCGCGCGCCTCGTCGGCATTGTGGATGCCGCCCGCTGCCTTGACCTTGCATGCGTCGCCCACGGTTTCGCGCATGAGGGCGACGTCGTGGAGCGTGGCGCCTCCCTTGGAGAAGCCCGTGCTGGTCTTGACGAACGCTGCGCCTGCGGCGACGGCGTCTTTGCAGGCACGCACGATCTGGTCGTCGGTGAGCAGGCAGCACTCGAGGATCACCTTCACGGGGATGCCGGGGGCGGCCTCCACCACGGCGGCGATGTCGCGGGTCACGAAGTCGTCATCGCCCGCGATGAGGCGACCCACGTTCAAGACCATATCGATCTCCGTGGTGCCGTCGGCCTTCGCTTGAGCCGCCTCGAACGCCTTGGCGGCGGTGGTCATGGCTCCCAAGGGGAACCCGATGCAGGTTGAGATGCCCACGCCTGAGCCGGCAAGGATCTCTGCCGCAAGCGTCGTCCAGCAGCCGTTGATGGCGACCGTGGCGAACCCGTTGTCGCGCGCCTGCGCGCAGAGCAGCTCGATGTCGGCGGATGTGGCATCCGGCTTGAGGTTGGTATGGTCGATGTACGCGTTCAGCTCCATGCTCTCTCCCTTGTCCCAGAACGATAGCGACCGGCTGACCTGCATATCAGCGCGTCTCCACCGTATGGCCCGAAGCCACCTCGAAATGATACACGACGATTCCCAGGTCTACGTCGGCGAAAAACCCACCCGTAGAGGCGGCGCGCACCGAACCGTCACCCTGCAGCATGAATTTGAAACGTTGCTGGTTCAGGGCGGTGGGAGCGAGCAGCGCCGCATCCATGCCCCGCGCAAACCAGTCGGGCATCGCACGCCCTCCCAGCTCGCAGCATTTCTCAAGCGGTTTGGAACGGTGCGACCGGCCCGCCTCATCTCCGTAGCCCACGGCGATCAGGCACACGAGCCTCTCGCCGGGCCCCACCTCGTAGCTCGCCTTGCGACGGTTGAACCCGCCGCCCACCCAACAGGTGTTGAGGCCGGCGTCCTGCGCCTCGAGCACGATGCGCTCGCCGTAGTATCCCGCGCGGAAGCTCAGATCGTCCGCCTTCGCGCCCACCAGGGCCAGATAGTTCTGCACGCCGCGGAACCCGCCGTAATGGGGGAGCAGCCCCGTGAAGGCTCCGGGTTCGTTCTTCACCAGCTGGATGTGCAGCCCACCATCGCGGTTCGCAGCTGCAACGGCTCCCTCCAGGCGGGCGAGCGCAGCGCCCTCGAGCGGCCTCTCGGTATAGCGGCGGACCGAGTGCCGGTTTTGCATGGCTTTCATCGCATCCATGATGCCTCCTTGTCGCCGGCCGTGCTGCCGTCCTGTTACCAACTATAGCCTACGGCTCGGTAAAGGTTTACACTGCATGGAACCGACATGCGTTCAGAAAGGTGCAGCCATGCAAGACTCCCGCAACATCCATCTGTACGAGCGGCGCGGCCCCTACATCCCCCGCATCGCGGCCGTCCACGATTTGTGCGGGTACGGAAAGTGCTCGCTCGGCGTCGCCATCCCCGTCCTGTCGGCCGCCGGCTGCGACGTGTGCCCCGTTCCCACCGGGCTCTTCTCGGCGCACACGCGCTACCCCGTCTTCCACATGCACGACACCACCGAGATGCTCGTCCCCTACCTCGATGCGTGGAACGCCGAGGGCGTGGAGGTTGACGCCGTCTACTCCGGGTTCCTCGGCGCCGCCGAGCAGGTTGCTGCGATCCAGCGCCTGTACCGCGAGCATCCGCAGGCGATCCGCTTCGTCGACCCCGTGATGGGCGACGGCGGGGAACGCTATGCCACCTATACCGAGGAGCTCTGCGACGCCATGGCGGCGCTCGTCGATGGAGCCGACGTGCTCACGCCCAACCTCACCGAGGCGTCCATCCTCACGGGCATCGCGTACGAGGGCCAGGATGTGGGCGAGGAGAAGATCCGCGCGTATGCGGATGCGCTGCTCGCCATGGGCGCCAAGACGGTGGTGCTCAAGGGCGTCGTCCACGGCGACGGGCTTATCCGCAACTACCTCTGCGGCGCCGACGTGGAGTTCGTCGAGATCGCGAGCGAGCTGCTGCCGTACATGCTGCACGGCACGGGCGACCTCTATGCCAGCTCGCTGCTCGCGGCCATCATGTGCGGGCGCTCGCTGTACGACGCCACGGCCTTCGCCGGGGAGTTCGTGCGCGGCTCCATGGTCATCACGCAGGACCAGCCCGACTTCGAGATGCGCGGCGTGAGCTTCGAGACCCGCCTGGGAGAGGTCGCGGCGCTGCTGGCATAATAGGGCGCGGCACGTGCAGCCGCCCCATGACGAGACGGGCGCACCCCGATGGTTTCAGCGATGATTCCGTCGGGGCGCGCCCATATTGATGCGATAAGGATGAGATGGTGGGCCGTCAGGGTCTCGAACCCTGGACCTTGGGATTAAAAGTCCCCTGCTCTGCCAACTGAGCTAACGGCCCGACCGAGACAGTATTCTACCCCATTCTCGGCATGACGGCACGCCGTTTATCCGGCAGGCAGATCGCGCGTGCCCCGCAGACGGGCGTGCTCTACTCCCACGCCCATTGGCCGTTGACGAAGACCTGCGTCTCGGTTCCGTCGGCGGCGATGCCTGCGATGTCGAGGTCGTCCGCGCCGATCATGAAGTCGACGTGCACCGAGCTCTTGTTGACGCCGCGCCTCGTGAGCTCGTCGGGATCCATCTCGAGGCCGCCCTCGATGCACTCGGGAAAGCCCATGCCCAGCGCTAGGTGGCAGCTCGCGTTCTCGTCGTAGAGCGTGTTGAAGAACAGCACGCCGCTCTGCCGGATGGGCGTGTTCTTGGAGATGAGGGCGCATTCGCCGAGCCGGACGGCGTTCTCGTCGCGCTCGAGGATGCTCGTGAGCACGTCTCGTCCCTGAGCTGCGTCATAGTCCGCCACCGCGCCGTTTTCGAAGCGGAGCCAGAAGTCGCGGACGATCTGGCCTCCGTGCACGAGCGGCAACGCGGAGTAGACGATGCCCTCGGCACGCAGGCGGTCGGGCGTAGTGAAGACCTCCTCGGTGGGGATGTTGGGGAAGAACGACGTGCCGCCCACCGTGCGGCCCGCGCCGCCCTCCCATACGTGGCCTGCGTTCAGGCCGATGGTGAGGTCGGTGCCGTTGGAGGACGTGTAGCGCAGCGCGTCGAAGCGGTGCTCGTTCAGGAACCGCTTGATCTTCTCGAACGAGGCGTTGTGAGTTTCCCAATCGCTCTCGGGGTCCTCGCCGTCCGCGCGTGCCGTGGCGAGAATGGCGAGCCAGAGGCGATAGACGGCCTCGGATTCGGAGAGTTCGGGGAAGACGGTAGCCGCCCAGGCTGCCGTGGGCACGCCGGCGATGCACCAGGCGTTCTTGCCGAAGTCCATGCCGTTGCGGTATGCGGTGCACTGCGTGTTGACCGCATGCGCCCAGGCGGCGGGCTTTTGGGGGTCGATACCCTTGAGCGTGGTGGGGTCGGATCCGTCGAGGAACAGGAAGGCCGCGCCCTCCTCGGCAAGCGAGTCGAGCTGCAGGCGCTTCCAGCCGGGAACCGCCTCGAAGTGGGCGACCTCGTTGTGCTCGTAGTTGAGGCGGGACACCGCGTCGTCCTCCCACATCACGGTGACGGGGCCCGACCCGGCGGCGTACGCCTCGGCGACCACCCGTCGCACGAAGTCAGCCCGCTCGACGGGACCGCGCACGACCAGCTGCTGACCCAGCTCGATGGCCACGCCTCTCTGCACGATCAGGCTCGCATAGCGGTCGAGCTGGTCGGACAGGGCGTCGGTGGCGATGCGGCATTCCTCGTCGGTCATGGGGATGTTCATGGCGGTCCTTTCGTGCGGGGCGAGCGTGTCCCCGCCCCTCGTGCTGGCAGATACATGCTAGCGCTTCGGCGCTGGGACGGCTGCCGGCGTTTTGGACCCCGCAGGTCGAGACGCTGGGCAAACCCGGCGGCCCGCGAGGGCTCGTACACAGGAATTCTATATCCTAGCTGTTCGATAGGTTTTAGCTGCGCGCTGTCTTCTTTCCTGCCTGTGGCGCTTGGGGTTGTCGTCGCCTGCCGTGAAGATGCAGGTGAACGTCTCTCGCGCTTCGTGGCGGGGAACGTTTTTGTTGAGGCGGCTTTGCGGTGGCGGGCTCTGGTCGCTTCTCGGCATGCGGTCCCCTGGCCCGTTTCAGTCGATCATTCGGGACACGATGTGACAAAAAGGCGTCCTGAACAATCGACTGAGACGGACACGCCAGGCGGGGCTTGTAGGGTTGCCGGTTGAGCCCTTCTCCCTTCCTGCCCCCCACCGCGGGCTGTGTTTTTTGTCCTGCGATCGCGATATCGTGGCAAGGAGGTCGCCCTTACGGAGTCTTCACGGCTGCACGTAGAGACGAACAAGGCAGCATGCAGACGGACGCCATCACGAATGAGATCAAGGAGCTGTGCCATGGGCGACGAAACACGCAGCCGCATGGACAACAGGAATGACGAACAGGTCATCATTCCTGCTCCCGCGCCCCTCTCAGAGATGGATGGGCATTACCTGGAATACATCGCAGGGTTGAAGCGCGAGATTGCCGCGCAGCGTGCCTCCATCGCACTGCGGGCAAATGCGGGCGTCATGTGCCTGCAACTACGCTGCTACGTGGTTATCGAACTAAAGGCGCGCGACTTCGAGCCAGGGTTTCTCGGACAGCTGAATATGTATCGAAATGTGATGAACGCTGTGCTGCGCCACCCTGACGACAAACCGACTATCGGCCTTTTGCTGGTGAAGGGCAAGAACGAGACGACCGTGCGGTACTCGCTCGAAGGCTACGTTAACCCCATCGGCATCTCCTGATGGGAGCAGGAGATCGAGCGCACCTTGCCCGACGATATCAGATCGAGCCTGCCGACCATAGAAGATATCGAGCGCGAGTTCGAAGAAAGCGAGGAATAGCGGTGGCGGAGTTCGAGAACCGCATCGGCTTTGCCGCGATACGCATCGCGCTGGGACGACAGGGTTGAGCTCTTCGTAGGACCCTCTGTTGGGGTCGGCGCTGGTTCTGCCTTAACGAGAGCGCTGGTACATGCCTGCCGTCTCGAAGGTTTCTCGTGTGAGCCGACGAATTCCGGGGCCCTGCTTCTTCATGCGCGCTGGAAGCTGTGCTAGAATATATCGCTACGCGGGCGTAGTTCATCGGTAGAACCGGAGCTTCCCAAGCTTCTGAGGTGGGTTCGACTCCCATCGCCCGCTCCATAGACTGCTCGACGCGGCCCCAGCTGGAGGCCGCGTTTTTTGTAGACATGTTCATCGTGACCTGATGGCGGCTGGCCTATCGTCTGCGCTGCCTCCCGCCGTATGGAGATTATGTCGCTATCGGATCCGCCGTTTCTTGGCGGATATCTGCAGCGCTCGGTGCAGCCCCGCCCTTCTCCGCTGCCCGCGCGGACACCGCCGCAGGCTCGTGTCACATCCCCGAAAGCCTAGCGGCAGTTCACGGAAAGACTCCCGACAAGCCCGTTTCGTAGCATGGCTGCACCACTCGATCCCTTGGAGGTGCACGATGCGCAAAACGGCAGCAGTTCGCTCAGGCCCCGCAGCTCAAGGTTTCGCTCGGCGAAGCCCGGCTGACGCAGGCTGGCCCCCGCCCCCGAAGGCACGCCTCTTCGGGGGAGACCGGCCGCGCGGAGGAGCGCCCGTCGGGGTGGGCCATGCCGGTGCACCATCTCTCGCATATCGCCTCTTCGCCCTGCTCGGCATGCTGTTGCTGCTTGCAGCAACGCTGTCCGTCCGCTCGGAAACCGCCCGTGCGGCAGTCGGCCCGCACGGCGGCAAGCTCGACTCAGGTGCCTATGAGATGAAGGGGGTCTTCTCGAGCGGGGTTCTTTTATTCGAGCATAGCGCCCCCGCATCCGTGCTGGGACAGCACCCGCATGCGTTCCTGTCGCTTCTGCTGACCAAAGTCGCCGCGACCGTGAGCGCAGAAGCACCGCACCTCGACGCTGACCGCAGCCTCTTGGGGACGCCCCTGCTCGCACGGCCCTCTGCCCGCGATGGCGATAGCGAGGCCTCGGTGGATAAAAGCCGGTTCGTTTCGCGCGGGGCTTCTGGTCTTCTCGACCAGGCGAAACATGCGCCAATCGCCCGCATGTCCGGTACAGAAGATGATGAAAGCATGCTGGCAATGCGTGTTGCGGCTTTTGCGGGCGCATCCATCGCGGTCGGGTTCACCGTGCTGAGCCTATATGCGGACAGGCAGAAACGCACAAGAAGGCCAACGCCGCGTCGTAAGGATTGACCGCGGCATGCAAAAAAGGGCGGTCGCCCGCAACGGGCGACCGCCAAGCAACTCGAAGGGAGCGGGATGCCTATGAACGGCGAATGACTTCGGTGACCATCGTCGAGACGAGCGCGATCTGCTCGGGATCCACATTCTCGGGCACGTCGTCGGACGTACGCGACAGCGCCGGAAGCCCCATCTCGTTGACGCCCATGATCGTGGCCGCACGCATGGATGAGCGCATCGCGGGCGTGGCATCGGTGGAGCCCCAGTTGAACGGAACCTCGAGAAGATCGGCGTTAAGATCCTTCGCAACGCCCTTGAGCAGGCGGCTGATACGCCGATCGACGCGGCGGGTGTTGCTGACGCCCTCCGAGGTCAGCACCGCAAGGTCGCCGGCGCCCACGCTGTCGAGGTTGATGACGAAGGCTCCGCGCAGCTGCGGACGGTGTTTGGCGATGAACGCCTTCATGCCGGCATGGTCGAGGCTGTTCGCGCCCAGCGCCACGAACCAGATGTCGTGGCAGAGCAGTTCGTCGAGGCCGAGTGAGGCGGACGCCTCTGCCTTCTCATCGTCTGCGGGTTCCTCGTCGCCGTCACGCAGCTCTTCTGCAACAGCCGCGCCTCCCTTCCAACGGGGGTCGCTCTTGCGACGGCGGGAGAACTCCTCGTCCTGCTCTTCGAGCTCCTCCCACGAACCGATCTCGCGACCGGCGCTCTGTGCATCGTAATCGTCCTCGACGCCGAGAAAATCGGAAAGCGACTCTTCCTGCTGCTTCTTGCGGCCGAACAGGCTGAAGCCCTTGCGCTTGGGCTTGGCCGCCTCGTAGGCGGGCACCATGGGCTCGGGTTCGCCGAGGTCGACATCATAAGAGGGCGTCGGCACGTCGAGACCGTCGAACTCGTCGTCGGCCTCGTCGAGCGTCCCCAACCGCTCCTGGATACGGCGGGCGTTCTGCTCGTCTGCAAACGACAGGCGATCCGCAAGAGCCGTGCGCACCGTGCGCGGTGCAGCATCAGCGGGCGAGGCGAGCGGGTCTTCGGACGCCTCGCTGGGGTCGGGCAGGTCGAACAGTGCCGCACGCCGCGCGACGTCGGGCGCAGGAGGTTGATACTGCTGCGTCTCGTCGGGACTCGAAACCTCGCCCTCCACGGGCGCAAGAGGAGGCGCAGCGATGACCGTGGCGTCCGTGTCGGGCTCCGGCACGACAGGATCGTTCAGGCTGGAGGTTGCATCGGCAACGTCATCTTTTTCAAGCTCGGGGGCGGGCTGCTCCTCAGTCTCTTCGACATACTCGATCTCGCAGCTCTCGGAAAGAATGCCGAGGCTCCGCAGGGTCTCTTCGCCTCGGCGGACGGACGGCTCGGCGGGCTCGTCCCTCCTGCGGCTCTGGGCGAGCCGGGTGACAAGGCTCTCGGAGGCGCCGTTGGAGAAGACGGCGTCGAGAACGCCGAGCAGCGCGGCAACGGACGACGCGTTGTCGTTTGCTCCGAGAGAGCACGCGGAGAAGCGCTCCGCAAGGGCGCCGACCGCGCCGATCAAAGGCACGACGGAGGCGAGGATGCCGAGCACCCAGAACACGCGCCGAGCAGGCTCGGGCAGAAAGCCGAGGATCTGAATGAAGGCGCAAAGGCCTGCGGCAGCCACGCACCACGGAGCAGACCGACGCAGGATGGGAAGGTGCTTTGCGATGCCGGTGCTATAGAGGAAGCTCTCGCGCGGGGCGTCGTAGTGCGCCATCACGACGATGGGGCGGTTGCCCTTGGTCACCAAAGGACCGGAGGCCTCGTGCATGGCGACGACGTTCTGGCTGCGGGCGACGGGCCCGAAATGCTCGAAGACGTTGTTGCCCAGATGGTCGAGGGCGAGAAGCGCAACGCAGGCGAGCGTGATGAGCAGCCCGACGACGGCGAGCATCATTCCGCCGATGCCGGACATGATCACGCCGATGAACATGATGACGACCAGAACAGCGTGGGGAAGGCGCGCGAGCGCCGCCGTGTCGAACTCCTCGATAGCGGTCTCGAGGCCGTGCTCCTTCATGAGATCGGCGATCGTCTGTGCCGCGCTCAGCTCCTCCTGGCTGTTAGCCGGGGAGATGCCCACCTGGTCGGTTAAGTAGTCGAAATAATCGCGCGCTGAGGCCATGATGAGAACCCTCCGTCGATGTGCCGTACAGACATAATCCTTTCGATTATACCGCTTCTGGCCTTTCCTATGATCACGCACACAACTTGCGCTATCGTTGGGGATGGTTGTCGGACGTTGGGGACGGCTGTTCGGCGTTGGGATGGTTGTCGGGCATTGGGGATGGCTGTTCGGCGTGGGGCGTCTTGTTCGGCGTTGGGATGGCTTGTTCGGAAAACCTTGGGGGGTCGCATGGATCGAAGCGCAAAGGCAGAGCGCACGCACGGCGCAGCGGAACGCCCCGAATTCCGACGCGCCCATCTCGCAACGCTCTTCATGAGAGCGTCGCGCCCCCTGAGCACCCCCGAGATCGTCAGACAGGTGTACAACAACCCCACCAACCTCGAGCTCGGCAAAATGGAGCTCTCCGCCGAAAGCGCCCATAAGGCGCTCAAGCGCGACATCGACGCGCTCAAGGCGACCGGCCTTATCATCGAGTCCGCCGGCAAGGACGACGGCGGACACAGCCTCTGGCAGGTCAACAAGGATCTTTCGTTCACGCAGGGCATCGACCTGTCCGAGGAGGACGCCGCGTTTCTCGACATCGCCTGCCTGCCGTTGCTCAACGATCCCGGTTTTCCCGAGCGCGACGAGCTGCGGCTCGCCCTCGCCAAGATCGATCGCCTCTTCGACGCAGCCGCAACCGACGCGCTCACGGCGACCGTGGTGCGCGACTCCCCCGCCCTCGTCGCCGTCCGCGAGGCGCTGAACACGCGCACGGCGCTCGACATCGCATACCGGTCGCGCGGCGGAGCCGCCACCGTGCGCCGCGTTGCTCCCCTCGCCTTCTTCGACCTGCGCTCGGTGCTCTACGTCATGTGCGCCCCCGTCGACGATGGCGGGAACGTGGCCGCAGAATCCGCGCGCACCTATCGCATCGACCGTATCGAGGATGTGAAGCGCGTCGCGCGCATCTCCTACGAGATCCCCGAAAGCTTCGACGTGAACGGCTACAAGAAGCTCCCCTTCCAGATCGGCGACGAGCGCTTCACGGCCGCGTTCCACGTTCCCGAGGATCGTGCGGAGCCGCTCGAGGCCGAGATGCAGGGGCGAGGTTCCTTGCGTCCTGCCGAGCACGGCCGAACATGGGCCGTCGAGGCTGCCGACCTCGAGGGAGCCGCCGCATGGGCTATCGCCTACGGCATCCGCCCCCTCGATCCCCCCGAGCTTGCGCACGCCTGGCGCCGCCGCCTTGAGGAGGTGCTCCATGGCTAGATCCGGCCGCCCCTTGAGCACCGATCAAACCCGCCTGCTCGTCGCATTGGTCGGCGCGCTCGCCCATCGCGGCGACGCCGTGGTGCTCTCATCCCTCATCGCCCGCCTCGGCATCTCCGAGGACGAGGCGCGCTCCATCATCGACTCCCTCATCGACCTCGGCGCTATCAGCCCGGGCTTCGCGGTTGCCGAGCTCGACGGCGCGGAGGGCATCGCCATACCCCGCACGATGGAGAGCCACGGCAAGGTGCTGCGCCTCACGCCCAGCGAGACCTTCGCCATCGATTGCGCGCTCACGCGCCTGGGGATGTACGACGACGATCCCCTGCGCACGAAGATCCTGCACGCGCTCGCTTCCCCCGCCGTCCCGGAGAAAAGGTACGCGCGCATGGCCGCCCAGCTTGCCAACCCCGACGTGTCGCGCCGCATCATGAAGTGCTCGCAGGCGCTCTTCTACGGCACCGGGCTGCGCTTCCGCTACCGGGGCGGCAACGACGCCGCGCCGAGGATGCGCCGCGTGCAGCCGATCTCGCTTTCGGAGGATGAGGGCATGTGGTATCTCGAGGCAATCGACGCGGAGAGCGGCGGACGGCGCAGCTTCCGCCTCGACCGCATGGACGCCATCGAGGAGGACTTCGACCCGCCCATATCCGCACGCGCGTCCGCTCCCTCGGAAGAACCCCCGCACGAGGTCGCCCTGACGTTCTTCTCAACCGATATGCTCCGACTGCTCGATTGGCCGCGCATCCAGCTGCAGGGAGATCCCGACGCGCCGCCCGTCCGCGCCACGATTCCCTACTACGGAGGCATGTGGCTCGTGCGCAGGCTCGCCGCATGCGGCTCGGCAGTGGCGATCGAAGATCCCGAGATCGCCGAGGCTGTGCGCGCCTATGCCCGCACGCAGCTCGCGTGATGCGGGCTAGCGGCGGTGCGACGTGCGCCAGGCCTCGATGTAGCGCCTGATCGAGGCGGGGTCGAGAACGCTGATGTTGCGTGACGGAAGCGAGTCGAGAAACACTCTGCCGTAGCTCTTGGAGAGCAGCCTGGTGTCGGCCATCACGAGCACGCCGGCATCCGTCGCGGTTCTGATGAGGCGGCCTGCTGCCTGCTTGACCTCGAGGACCGCCTCGGGAAGGGCGTGCTTGGCCCATGCGTTCTTGTCGCGCAGGCTCCGCTCGCAGGCAAGCGGATCGGTGGGGCTCGTGAAGGGCAGGCGGGGGATCACCACGCAGCGCAGGGTGTCGCCCGTGGCATCGAAGCCCTCCCAGAACGCTTTGAGCGCAAAGAGCGAGAGCTCCTTCTCGGCCTTGAACCGCTCGCGCAGCCGGCGCGGAGAGGTGCCGCGCTCCTGCTGGATGAGGCCGAGCCCTTCCGCCGACAGGCGGGGTGCGAGCAGCTGGTAGACGCTGCCCATCTCGCGGCGGTTGGTGAAGAGCGTGAGCACCGAGCCGCCCATCGCGACGTGCACGTCGTACAGGACGTCTGCCAGGCGTTCCACATATCCCGGAGCGCCGGGCGCGGGCAGGTCGCGGCACACGATGACCGACATGGCGCTGTTGAAGTCGAAGCTCGAATCGAGCTGACGGGATTTGTGCGAGCCCGTCTCCAGCCGATCGAGGCCCACGCCGTGCTCGAAATGCTCGAAGCTCTCCCCTATCGCCATGGTCGCCGAGGTGAACACCACGCTCTGCATCTCCGCGAGCCACTTCGTCGCAAGGTCGTCGCCCACGTCGATCTTCTCGGCCATGAGGCCCTCGAGCCCGATGCGGCGCTTGGAGCGGGAGAGCTGCGCGGAATACACGTATGAATCGTCCTCGCCTTGGCAGATGAGATGCAGCGCCGCGAGCATGCGCGCGAGAAACGCGGCGGCGTCGGCGAGCTTCGCCGCTTCCTGCTGGTCGTAGTCGGCGAGCATCTGGACGGCCTCGTCGAGCGTGCGCGACGCCTCGTCGAGACGCTCCACGCTCGCCTCCCCCGCCTCGAGGATTGCGGCCCACTCGGGGGTTTGCCGCACGGCGTCGCCCACCCACAGCGTCACGGTGTCATAGTCGCCCTGGCTGCGTGCGACGTTCACCAGCTCGTGGAGGGCGATGAAGAAGTCGCCCATCGTAACGGACGCGCGCGAGACGGCGGCTGCGGACTGAGCGAGCAGGCGCAGAACCGGGTTCGCCGCCTCGAGCCTGTTGACATGCGCCATCGCCGCATGAATGGCTCCGGTTGAGAGTCCCCCGAGCAGCTCGAACGCCGCGCGCGAGTCCTGGCCGGACACCTCGTGCGCCCACTGGTGGCGTGCTTCCGCCTCGAACCCGTGCGCCTCGTCCACCACCCAGTGGCGGATGGGCGGCAGGATGCGTCCGTCCGCCTCCACGTTGCGGAGCAGCAGCGAATGGTTGGTCACCACCACGTCGCCCGAGGCGGCGCGGCGGCGCGCTCCGTGCACGAAGCAGGAGTTGGGGTAGAAGGGACAGCGCGTTTTCTGACACTCGTGCGGCGTGCAGGTGAGCAGCGCACGGGGCACGTAGCGCCAGCGAATGCCCAGGGCGTCGAGGTCTCCCTCGGGCGACTGGCACGCATAGGCCAGCGTGACCGCGATCGCATTGAGCATGTCGGCGGCGATGGCGTCGCTGCTGCGCCCGTCGTTGGGCACGAGCGCCACGGGCAGATCCTCCGAGCAGGCGCGCTCCACGCGGGCGAGACAGGGATAATGGTCGTAGCCCTTGAGGCTGAAGAACGACACGCCGCCGGGAAGCACGCGGGAGAGCGCTGGCAGCTCGCTCGATACGAGCTGGTCGGTGAGGGCGTTGGTCTTGGTGGCGACGCCCACGGTCACGTTGTTGCGCTTGGCATAGAGCACCTCGGGCAGCAGGTAGGCGATGGACTTCCCCACGCCCGTGCCCGCCTCGAGCGAGCGGTGCGTGGAGGTGGCGATGGCATCGCGCACCTCGCGGGCCATCGCGAGCTGCTCGGGCCTGCGCTCATAGGCGTCGTACATCTTCCCCACGTCGCCGCTGGGAAGGAACGCCTCCTCGATCTCCGCGCTGGTGGGAAGGTCGGGGCGGCCGTCCAGCTCCGCGGCATCGCTGCGCGGCGCGAGATCGAGCATCTCGATGAGCTGCTGGCGACATGCCTTGAGCGAGAAATCCGCAGGGTTCGCAACGCCCGAGAGCGCCGCGAAGATGGGCCGGTACGCCCAGGGAACCTCATCGTGGAGCGATGCGAGCTTGGCGAGAAACGCCTGCGGGAAATCGGACAGCGCCATGAGCAGGATGCGCCAGATGCCCGCGAGGGCGTCAACGTCGTCGCCTGCACGATGCGTCACCGAGTCGCAGCCGAACAGGGAGGCGAGATCGACGAGGCGGTGCGTCTTGAGACGCGGCAGGGCGATGCGCGACAGGGCGAGCGAGTCGATCCAGATGTCCGAGACATCGGCTCCACCGGGAACGCTCTCGATGAACGTGCGGTCGAACGTGGCGTTGTGCGCAACCACGGGAAGGCCGCCGGTGAAGGCGGCGAGCCCTGCCACGGCTTCCTCGGGCGTGGGCGCAGAAGCCACATCGAGATCGCCGATGCCGGTCAGCGCCTTGATCTCTGCGGGGATGGGGCGTCCGGGATTGACGAACGTCTCGAATCGGTCGGCAACCTCGCCATGCGAGAGCCGCGCCGCGCATATCTCGATGAGCTCGCAGTCCTTGTACGAGAGGCCCGTGGTCTCGGTGTCGAGCACCACCACGTCCTCGTCGAGCGCGCCGAACGTTGCCATGCCGGCGCGTTCGCGCAGCGTGGCATACGCTTCACGAATGGCGGGAGGCGTTCCGGGAAGCAGCAGCTCGTCGAGCGAGCGGGGCTGTGCCAGCTCCGGTGTCGAAGTCGCCATGAAGCCTAGCCCTCGAGAGCGAGCTCGATGAACCGGCTGCAGAGTTCGGGAAACTCGATGCCGGCGTGACGCGCGGAATCGGGGAGCAGGCTCGTCTCGGTCATGCCCGGAATGGTGTTGGTCTCGAGGATGACGGGCTCCCCTTCCGCCGTGACGATGAAGTCGCTGCGCGAGCACCCCCGGCATCCGAGCGCCTTATGGGCGGCGATGGCACGCTGCCGTGCGCGGTCGGCGACCTCGGGATCGAGGCGCGCGGGGATGATGTGGTGCAGCGATGACGGCTCGTATTTGACCTTGAGGTCGTAGAAGTCCGCCCCGGTATCGACCTCCACGATGGGCAGCGCCTGGGGATCGTCGTTGCCGAGAACGGGCACGGTGATCTCCATGCCCGCAATGCACTCCTCGATGAGCACCGCCCCTTCGGTCCGGGCGGCAAGCTCGATGGCCCCAAAGAGCTGCGCCGCATCGGTGACGCGGGTGATGCCGTAGCTCGATCCGTTGGCCGCAGGCTTCACGAACAGCGGAAGACCCAGCTCGCGCACGGCCCGCTCGCATCCCTCGGCGTCGAGGCGCTCGCCCGGCGCGAGCGTGATGCCCCTCGGGCAGGGAATGCCGGCGGCACGATACACGAGCTTGGCGAGGTCCTTCTCGGTACCCACGGCGGAGCCCAGCACGCCCGAGAAGGTGTACGGGATGTGGAGGATCTCGAGGAAGCCCTGAATGCGACCGTCTTCCCCGTACAGGCCGTGCATGGCGATGAAGGCCACGTCGTAGCCCCCTTTTGAGATCTGGTCGACAAAGGCTTCGTCGGCGATGTCGAGCAGCTGCACGCGCTCGAACCCCGCATCGAGGAGCGCCTTCGCGCAGGCGCGGCCCGAATCGAGCGAGATGTCGCGCTCATCCGACCAGCCGCCCGCAAGAACGGCCACGCTGAGTTTATGCAGCTCGTCTCTCATCATGTTCTCCCCTTAGCGTTCCTGCGCCTGTTACACTGGATGCACTGAAGTGCCGGTGGGTCTTAGGATAACGCACCCATGGGTTACAGGACCAACGAGGACGAGAAAACGCCATGGCAGAAGAGAACTTACACGACTCCCCCTCCCCCGCCCCGCTCGATCTCCGCGCGTGCACGCACCCCGAGCTCGTCGCCCTCATGGAAGAGCTCGGACAGCCCGCGTTTCGAGCCAAGCAGATCGAGGACTGGGTGTGGAGCAAGGGCGCAACCTCGCTCGATGAGATGACCAATCTCCCCCTGGCCCTGCGCACGGAACTCGCCGCGCGCACCGCACCGCTCGGCGTCGAGGAGCTGGCGCGCCAGGTCTCCAGCGACGGCAGCCGCAAATACCTGCTCCGTTTGAGCGACGGCGTGTCGGTCGAATGCGTGGGCATGCCCACGGGACGCAAGCTGTCCGTGTGCGTCTCCACGCAGGCAGGATGCGCCATGAACTGCCTGTTTTGCGCGACGGGACGGAGCGGCCTCACGCGCTCCCTCAGCGCGGGAGAGATCTACGAGCAGGTCGTGCATGTGAAGAGCGACTTCAACAGCCGCGTGACGAGCGTGGTCTTCATGGGACAGGGCGAGCCCTTCGCAAACTACGACGAGACGCTCAAGGCCCTACGCATGCTCAACGACCCCCGCGCCCTCAACATCGGGGCGCGCCACCTCACGGTCTCCACCTGCGGACTCATCCCTCAGATCCTGCGATTCGCCAACGAGCCCGAACAGTTCACACTCGCCGTCTCCCTGCATTCCACCGTGCAGAAGACGCGCAACGTGCTCATGCCGGGCGTGAAGCGGTACTCCCTGGTCCACCTCTACGCCGCGCTCGGCGAATACGTCGATAAGACCGGCCGGCGCCCCACCTATGAGTTCGCCCTGATCGGCGGGGTCAACGATACCGACGAGGAGATCGCCTCGCTCTGCGACTTCTGCCGAGGGACGCTGTGCCACGTCAACATCATCCAGCTCAACGAGGTGCCGGGGTCGCCGCTCAAACCCTCTTCCCCGGAGCGTGCACAGCAGTTCGTCGATCGCCTCTCTCGCGTGGGCGTCGAAGCGACCATACGAAACTCGCGCGGCGCCGATATCGATGCCGCATGCGGACAGCTCAAGCAGCGCATCGGATAGCAGGCGTTTCGATCCGCACATGATGTGGGCCGACCGTCATTGCGAGCGGTCGTGAACAGCGCTTATCCATTGAATAGAACATATGTTCTATTCATGTCAGTAGCCAAGCCTCTCCCACTGACTGAGCGTCGAGGCGCGGTTCGGCAGAATGGGCTCGGCAACGGTGATTCCGTGGACGTCGATCATAAGCCCTTCAATTTGCATGTATGCGTCCTTCACGCTCGTGAGCGCCCGCTTCACGTTCTCGCGCGCTTCCTTGGTCAGACCGAAGCGATACAGCAGAGCACCGGCGCTGGCGACTAGCATGAGGGCGATCACCCTGTTTCTCAACCTCTTCATCTATGCCTGCTTCCCGCTGATGCGCTCTACAAGCCGAGCGAGGTCCTCTTCGGATCCGAACTCGATCTCGATCTTGTTCTTCCCGCGAACCTTTTTCACCTTCACGTTTGTCTCAAGCGCAAGTTTGAGCTCTCGTGCAGCGCGTTTATATGCCTTCGGCTGGGGTTCTCTCCGAGGTTGCACGGTATTATTGCCAGAAAAGAGCGGAGCAAGAGATTCTGTCTGCCGAACCGACAGATTCTCATCCACCACCTTCTTTGCCAAACGAAGCCTACCGTCCTCCCCTGCCACGGCCAAGATCGCACGTGCATGACCTGCCGTGAGCTTGCCCTCGCTCATGAGCTGCTGGACCTCATGCGGGAGATCGAGCAGTCTGAGCGCGTTGGCAATCGCCGGCCGTGACTTGGAAACGGCTTTTGCAAGTGCCTCCTGGGTGAGTCCGTTCTGCTCGATCAGTTTTTTGAAGCCCTGTGCCTCTTCAATGGGGTTCAGATCGCTTCTCTGAAGATTCTCGATAAGTGCGAGCTTGAAGACGTCCTCGTCGCTTACGTCGCGTACAAGCGCAGGAATTTCTTTCAGCCCTGCAATCTTTGCCGCTTGGTAGCGCCGTTCCCCTGCAACGATCTCATATGTCGATCCGGCCTTTCGAACGATGATAGGCTGAAGAACACCATTCTGTTTGATCGAATCTGCCAGCTCGCTCAGAGGTTCGGCCTCAAAGGACTGTCGCGGCTGGTTCTTATTTGGTTTGATCTTGCTCAGAGGAAGCGTCGCATCGCTGGTGAGTGCACCGACTTCAGCATTCGCCTCCCCCATAAGGGACTCGAGGCCTTTGCCCAATCCAGATTTCTTAGCCACGACGAATCACTTCCTTTGCCAGTTTCGAATATGCGTGCGACCCTTTGCTGATCGGTGCATATTGATTGATAGGTTGACCATAGCTTGGGGCTTCGGACAGCTTGATGTTGCGTGGAATGAGTGTTTTAAAAACCTTCGACCCAAAATAGCTCTGTACTTCTTTTGCGACCTGCTTCGAGAGCGTTGTACGGCTATCGAACATGGTCAGCACGACTCCGAAGATCTCAAGATCGCCGTTCAGGTTGATTTTGACCATCTTGGTCGTTTCAAGGAGCTTTGTGACGCCTTCCAGTGCATAGTACTCGCATTGAATCGGTATGAGAAGCGATTTTGCTGCAACAAGCGCGTTGATCGTGAGAAGGCCAAGCGATGGGGGACAATCGATCAACACGTAGTCGAAATCTTGGATAAGGCTATCGAGCTTTGACTTGAGCACATGTTCCCGCTTTTCGACTGAAACCAGCTCGATTTCAGCACCGGCAAGTTGGATTGTCGATGGTATGACGAACACCCGTGGAACCGATGTTTCGCAGAGAATCGACTCAATATCTGCATCATGCAGTATCACATCGTAAATGTCGGCATCGAGGGCATCCTTCTCGATTCCGAATCCGCTCGATGTATTGCCTTGCGGATCGAAATCAACGATGAGGACCTTCTTCTTCTGGTCACCAAGTGCTGCCCCGAGGTTAATCGCCGTTGTCGATTTCCCTACGCCACCTTTTTGGTTCATTATTGCGATTATCTTCGTTTCTTTATCTGGATTCCCGCGTTTTACTTCTTTATAGCCCACCGGTCCTCCTTGTTGCTTCGTTATGCACGCCCCATATTCGTTTGCGTCACGTTCTCTATGATAGAGGATTGTTTCACGTGAAACAGTGAGCGCTCAAATCATTTTATTGAATGTGGCACGGCTACAGACCAAAAGGCCGTTTGGTGGCCATTCCACTGCGCCGAGGCAGTTTGATCGAAGCATCAGCAGTCTTTTGAATTAGCATGATTTCACGATGGCCACGATTTTCAGGCAAATTCACTGTTTCACATGAAACAATCTGCATCCCGCATAGCTCAGCAGCCTTTTCAGCTGCATGCAGTTCATTGCCTGCTATGTGAGCCTTCATTGCACAAAGCATCCCGTCATGTTTGAGCAGGGGAGTGGCAAGCTCGATGAGAACATTCAATTGAGCAACTGCACGCGCGACTACAACATCAAATGAAGAGGGCGCCTCACGAGCCAACTCCTCAGAACGCACACAACGTGCCGTGCAGGACTCCTGTATACCTAACTGCACAATGAAACCCTGCACAGCCTCGATCTTCTTGCAAATCGAATCGATCAACGTGAGGTGAGCATCAAGAGCAATGGCCAAGGGGATGCCGGGAAACCCGCCGCCGGTTCCGAGATCAAGAATCTGGAGCTCTTTGCCAACAGATGAAAGGATAGGAACAGCAAGAAGAGAATCTACAATGTGGAGATAGATGCCATTTTCCATTGAGTCGATTCGAGTCAGATTCAATTCCTTGTTCTTCTCGATAACCAAGGAGAGATGAAGCAGGAGCAGATCGATCTGGTCTGGCTCGCAGACAACAGGAATCTCTTTCAAAGCCTGCTCAAGCGCTTCTCTAGATTGAATCATATTCAACTCCTGATATAAAATCATTGGACAAGAAGTATTGTCACGTAACAGAAGGGGAGAGCGGACGGTATCCAGCTCTCCCCATAATCCCTTGCGGCTGCGTGATTAAAGCGGTTCGTTAAGGGCAGTGATGATGACGCGGCGGTTGGGATCTTCACCCTCGGAGTGCGTGGTCACGGTGTCGTCACCGACGAGGGCAAGGTGGACGATCCTGCGCTCGTAGGCATTCATGGGAGCCAACGCAACGCGACCCTGCTTGCGTGCACGCTCAGCGGACGACAGCGCGATGGTGCGCAACCGTTTCTTGCGACGCATCTTGTAGCTTTCGATATCCACCACGATGGGGTAGAAGAAGTGAAGGCGCGAGCTCATGAGAGACGATACAACCATCTGAAGGGCGTCGAGCGTGCGGCCGTGGCGTCCGATCAGCACGGCAAGGTTTCCGCCGTTGACATCGAGAATCAGCTCGCCGTCGTCCCCATCGTACTCATCGATCGAAGAAGAGAACTCGCCAAAATAGGCAAGTATTTGCTTAATGCACGCCACTGCAGCGTCTGCAATCTTGTCCATCTCCTCGTCGGTGAGTTCTTCGCCGGCCTCGTAGCGCTCCCTAATGGAGGCGAACTCATTATCAGCAGAAGCACCGCCGATGTAGTCCTCGGCTGAAAACTCCTCATCCTCGATTACGAAGGTTTCGTCTTCCATGACGATCTCCTCTTGTTCCAAAGGGCGCAGGGCGCGCGCTCCCTTCTTAGTCGATCACGCGGCTACGCCTTCTTGTGCGGGCGCTTCTTCCTTTCTCGGCGGACTACATCAACTTCCACCGGAGCGTTCTCCATCTTGGCCTCGGCTTCCTCGCGTGCCTGCTTCATAACGCGCGACACGATGAAGCGTTGCTGGATGACCTGCCAAAGCGAAGAGGTGTTGTAGTACAGAAGCACGGCGGCGGGAACGGACCAGCCGAACCACATCATCATGAACGCCATGACAACGCCCATGATAAGCGACTGATTGCGCGAGCCTCCGGCCTGGGCTTGGTTGTTGAAGACAATGGGAACCAGCGTGAGCACGCCGAAGAGCACATCGAACAGAATATAGGGGACGGCGCCCGCAAGGCCTGCCGAGGCCACCATGCTGGCACCCGAGCTGCTGAGGGAGGGGAGGATGTTGAGGAAGCTCGCATCCGCAGGCACCTGCCGCGCAACCGTGAAGAGCGCGAAGAAGATGGGCATCTGAAGCAAAAGGGGCAAGCAGCCTGAAAGGGGGTTGAACCCTATCTCCGAATAGATCTTGCGCGTCTCCATTGCCAAACGTTCAGGATCATCGGCATACTTTTCCTGGAGTTCGGCAATCTTGGGCTGCATGAGCTGAGAACGCGCCATGGATGCCGAGCTCCTTACCATGAGTGGCGTGAGCAGCAGGCGAATGATGAAGGTCAGCACGATGATCGCGAGACCCCAATCGCCGACATATCCCTGCAACGTGGCAAGGACGGTCGTCAGAAAACTAACAATCCAATCCCACATACGTCCTCCTGTATTCCGTACACCCTACGGAACCGGATCATATCCGCCTTCATGGAAGGGATGACAGCGCAGGATGCGCCTGCATGCCATGAGACCCCCACGAAGACCCCCATACTTGCGA
Organism: Atopobiaceae bacterium; assembly: GCA_040307385.1. Classification (GTDB taxonomy): domain Bacteria; phylum Actinomycetota; class Coriobacteriia; order Coriobacteriales; family Atopobiaceae; genus RUG721. The sequence continues at coordinate 14,343 of JAWRJQ010000001.1, read as the reverse complement.
ACGGCTTGGAGCGCATACTCCGAGCAGGTAGGAGTGTAGATGCATCGTGCCGGAAAGAGGGGAGATATAAACCGCTGGTACAAGCGTATACACGCCATCATGGCACGCGCCATGACCCCCGGTTTGCCCTCATCGGCGCCCATCGACGACACCCGCCTTTGCCAACAGCTTCGATAACGCCTGACTCACCTCAGCTACGCGCGCGGGCGCGGTTTGATCGGTGGCAAACAGAATCACGCTGTATCCGTCAAAGGGAAGCCCACACGCACGTGCCGCTTCCCTCAGCACACGCTTGCCGCGGTTGCGAACAGGTGCGATTCCCAGCCGTTTCGGCGCGACGAAGGCAACTTGACCGCAGCCGCCCTCGTCGTGGTTCATCACACGGATTCGCAGAAGAGGATGAGATAATCTCCTCCCAGCTTTGAAGACCTTCTCAAATTCACGCTTGGATTTGATGGTCTTCACGTGAGCCTTCTTAGACGGTGAGGCGCTTGCGGCCCTTGGCACGACGGCGCGAGAGAACGGCGCGGCCGCCCTTGGTTGCCATGCGGGCCCTAAAGCCGTGGGTTTTAGCGCGCTTGCGCTTATTCGGCTGATACGTACGCTTCATTGCTATACCTCCCGGACGGGTGCACCATCACTCATATACACAAGCTTAAGAATTCTAAAGGTCAAGCACCTAATCTGTCAATGATGCTCCACGAAAAACCTGTACATGCACCAGAGAAAATCTACCAGCCGGAGAAATGAAATGTTTCATCCGCCATGAAAGATGGTGCAACGTGGTACTATGCTTAATCCCTAGATACCATGAATACGAGCATTTCAACAAGCTTTCTTCCACTGTTGAAAACTTTCTTTCATTTCTTTCATTTCTCTGAAAGTTTTCAACATCGGAAGAAAAGTCGATGAAAACGTCGAAAGGAGGGACGGTGGCCCGCGATTTTTTCCCGTTCGTGGAGAATGGAACGGCACACGACGCTGCATCCTCCTTGGAAGATATGGTGGTCTATCCTGCCCGCATCGCCGTATACGACGATGCGGCGGCAGCGCCACGCGTGGTGATCGTGGATTCCCAAGATGTGCGCTCCTACCTCGAGGATATAACGAAAACGGTTACCGACCTCTCCCACGGCCAGGGAGGTGCGATCCCCTTCATGGTCATCCGGGAGATTGTAGAAAACTACATTCACGCCTATTTCATGTCGCCCACCATCTCGATCCTCGACGGGGGAAACACGATCCGCTTTACCGACCAGGGCCCCGGCATCCCCTGCAAAGACCGCGCCCTCGAGTATGGCACGACCTCGGCAACCGAGGAGATGAAGCGCTACATCCGCGGCGTGGGGTCGGGATTGCCCTACGCCCAGCAATACATGGTCGATAAGGGAGGATCGCTTTCCATCGAGGACAATATCGATCAGGGCACCGTCGTGACCATCTCCACGCGAACACACGTAGAAGACCAGGTCAAAGCCCATAGCAAGCCGTCCGCGAACCTCGATGGCCTAACCGAGCGCAAGCAGCTCATACTCACATACATCGAAGACCATGGACAGGCGGGACCCACGGAACTGCAGGAGGCCTATGGAAAATCCCTCCCAACCTGGTCGCGCGAACTTGCAGCACTCGTGGCCGATGGCATCCTCAAAAAACGTGGGAGAAAGTACACGCGCGCCTAGGCGAAGCGCCGTTGAATGTATGTGCGCCATCCTGCCGTCTTCCCGTACCATTCCCCGATACGCAAAAAATGTTCATAAGTGGTGTTGAAAACTCTGTACAATACAGTCTTGCCCCGTATGCGAGACACCGAAGAGAGATTCATATGAATAGCGTGTTGGAATCAGACGCCGAGGCGCTCTGGCAGGATAGCCTCAACTTATTGGACGAGCAGCAGATCAGCGAGCCGCTCGCCGCCATGCTCAGAAGCTGTAAACCCACCAGCCTTCAGGACGGCATCCTCACCCTTACCACGAGCATGCGGCTTGTGCATAAAAACGTGGTTAAACACATCAACACCATCGAGAACTGCCTCACGCAGGCGGCATTTGAAAACACCACCCTCGATATCGTGCTCGTGGCCGCAAACGATCCCAAACCCGTTTCCAAACAGCCTGCACCCGAAGCGGCCCCTGACGATGATCTGTGGGACAACCTTTCCCAAAAGGAACCGAAGCCCCAGAAAAACCCCCTTGTCGAAACCATCACCGACAACGACTCGCGCCTCACCTTCGAGCGATTCATCCAAGGCGACGAGAATGCCTTCGCCTACCAAGCCGCGCTCCAGGTTGCAGAGGGCGTTAACAAGCAGACCTACAATCCGCTGTTCATCTATGGAAAGAGCGGCCTCGGCAAGACGCACCTTCTGCGGGCCATACAGAACTACATTGCCCAAAACGACCCCGGGCGGCTTTGCGTGTACAAGGATGCATCGACGTTTGTCAGCGAATACATCAATGCCATGCAGAACCGCGATAAGGGCGACTTCGAAACCTTGAAAAACAACTACCACGGCATCGATGTGCTGATCATCGACGATATCCAGACGTTTTTGAACAAGACGAGCACCATCACGTTCTTCTTCGACCTCTTCAACTACCTTTCTTCCAACGGTAAGCAGATCGTGCTCGCCGCCGACCGCTCTCCCGCGCAGCTCGGCATGGGCAAGAGCGGATTCGACGAGCGCGTCACCAGCCGGCTGGGATCGGGCTTCTCCATCAGCATCCAGGTTCCGAGCTTCGAGCTCAAACTCCTGCTCGTGAAGGAATTCTATAAGCGTCAAAAGGAGGATGCTCAAACCAACCACGTGCCCTTCATGGACGGGACCATCGATGAGGGCAGCTTGAAAACCATGGCCGAGCATGCGGGAAACAACATCCGCGATATCGAGGGGTTCGTGCAGTCGTGCCTCATCATGGCTTCACGCCGCGAAAACGAGGGGGAAAAGCTTTCCCATGACGACATCCTGCGCGTCGTTGAGGAAAAATGGCCCATGAGCAAGCGGCAGGTGACCGTCACCCAGATCCAGCGCCTCGTCGAAACCTACTATGACATCTCCCATAACGACCTCATCGGCGATAAGCGCAACAAGGAACTCATGGAGCCGCGCCACATCGCGATCTGGCTCTCGCGCGAGCTTACCGACAGCACCCTGGCCGACATCGGCAAACGTTTCGGCGGAAGGAGCCATGCCACCATCAAACACAGCATCTCCTGGGTTGAGAGGCAGAAGAAGGAAGATAAGACCTTCTTCGACCAGATCTCGCGCATTCACGACACGATCATCGAGAGTGCATAGGGACGTGATAAAACACCTTGAAAAGCGCTGCAAAGGTTGTTGATAACCCCACCACCGATGTCCATAGTTTTTGATAAGGGGAGAAACGATGTTGTTCGACGTGAAAACAAGACCTTCTCCAAAGCCCTCAAAACAGGGTTTCTAGCTGGGGTTCCCTTGAGTTATAAGCTGTTTCGACAGACATTATTGCTATGATTGGTATATATAAGAAAAAGAAAAGGTAATTAGAAGGGCGCGCTATGAAATTCACCGTCAGCCAGAAGTCTCTCCTCTCGGCTCTCTCCATCGTGAGCAAGGGCATGAGCAGCAGTTCGACCATCCCTCTGCTCTCGGGAATCTACATCAAGGCGAACAACGGCACGCTCGAGTTCCAAACCAACAACCTCACCATCTCGATACGCCATAAGATCAGCGCCAACGTGGAAGAGTCGGGCGAGATCGTGGTGTCGGGCAAGCTTCTCCAAGGCATCGTCAAAAATCTTCCCGACGCGGCGGTATCGTTTGAGGGAGGGGAGCGTACCATCACCATCACGTGCCTCTCATCGCTTTTCAGGCTCAACACCCTCGATCCGCGCGATTGGTCCGAGTTTCCGGAGGTCGAGTTCTCGAGTTCGTGCGAGCTTCCGAGCGACATCCTCTCGGAGATGGTCGAGAAGGTGTATAAGGTCACCTCGAAGGAGAACTCGCGCCCGATCCTTCAGGGTGTTCTGCTCACCGCCGTGGATAACACGCTGCGTCTCGTGGCAACCGACTCGTACCGTCTGGCGATGTGCGAGGCATATACTGCGGCGGATTCGTCCCTCGACGAGTTCTCCCTCATCATCCCGGGCACCGTCTTCCACGACGTGCTCACGATGCCGTCGATCACCGAGAAGATCCTCATCGGAACCACCAACAACCAGATCGTCTTCTCGTTCGGCGATACGACCTACATCTCGCGCAAAACCGAGGGCACCTATCCCGACTACCGCCAGCTGCTGCCCAAGAGCTACGCGACGGCTGTGACCGTCGATACGGAGCAGTTCCTCGGTGCGCTGCGCCGCGTGGCCACCATCGCGACCACGATGCCCATCATGAGGATCGATATCGACGCCGCCGCGCAGAGCATGAAGCTCTCCATCAACACGCGCGACCAGGGAGAATCCGCCGAGTACGTTCCCGTCAACGTGGAGGGCGATTCCATGTCGCTTTCGCTCAACCACCATTACGTGGCCGAGTGCCTCTCATCGTCGCCCGACCGCGAGAAGATCCTCATCGAGCTTCAAAGCCCCACGCTTCCCACGGTCTTCAAATCGTCCGACAAGATCAACTACCTGTATCTTGTCATGCCCTCGATGCTCTAACGTGGGACTTGTCGTTGCAGAGCTCTCGCTCGAGAACTTCAGGAATCTCGAGCACCGTCGCCTGACGTTTTCCCCCGCCATCACGCTGCTGGTGGGGGAGAATGCCAGCGGTAAGACCAATACCGTCGAGGCTCTGCAGCTGCTCACCTCCGGGCGCTCGTTCAGACATCCCACGCCTCAACAGCTGTTGCGCGAGGGGGCCGAGCGCAGCTTCATCAGCGCCCGTCTGGAAGGGGACGGGCGCGTGGTGGACGTGGCCTGCGAGATAGACGCCAAGCGCAAGGTCTTCAGCAAGAACACCAAGAAGTGCATGGCCAAGGACATACCGGGCACGCTTCTCTCCGTGCTGTTCAATCCCGACGATCTGTTCCTCATCAAACGCGGGGCGGCGTTCCGCCGCGATGAGATCGATGCCTTCGCGCGGCAGGCGCACCCCAACTACGACAAGGTACTCTCCACCTACCAGCGCACGATCGAGCAGCGGAACCGTTTGCTCAAAGAGGATCACGTGGATGATGGCATGCTCGACGTGTGGGATGAATCCGTGGCCCTCGGCGGCGCCACGCTCCTTCTCGCGCGGCACCGCCTGTTCGTCCGCCTGAAGGATCGTATCATCGACGTATATTCCGAGCTCGCGCCCGGAGAGCAGCTGGATGCCGTGTACCACGCAACGCTCGGTAACGATGTCCTGTACCTATCGCGCGGAGAGGTGCGCGATAGGTACAGGGATGCCCTCGCCGCATCGCGCGCGGATGACATACGCCGCCAGCAGACCTTGATCGGCCCGCACCGCGATGACATCGTGTTCACCATCGCGGGCCGCGAGGCGCGTGCGCTCGCGAGCCAGGGGCAGCAGCGCTCCATCGCGCTCGCGCTCAAGCTCGCAGAAGTCATGCTCGCCCGCGAGCTCGTCGACGAGCAGCCCCTGCTGCTGCTCGACGACGTGATGAGCGAGCTCGATGAGAACAGGAGGCAGGCTCTGCTCTCGTTTGTCGGAAACGGCATTCAAACCGTGATAACCACCACCAACCTGGGATATTTCCCGCAGCAGACCATCGAGGCGGCCAAGGTGGTGAGGTTTTAGATGGAGGATAGAACGTCGGAGCTCAAATCCGTCCTCGATGGCATGTTCGGCACGCAGGGGAAGATGAGGATGAATGCCCATAAGCGCGCCCTTTCCCTATGGATGAAGGTGAACGGCGACGTCGAGCGACGGCATACCTGCGGTGCCTTCATCAAAAGCGTGGCGCACGCCGATCCTCTGCTCGTCATCTATCTCGACTCGCGCAGCCGCGTCGTGGATTTCAACGCCAACCGCGAGTTATATCGTCAGCGCCTCGCCTACCAGGGGTTGAGTTTATCCCGCTTGGAATTCAGGCTTGCGAAGGACGCGTTCTCACGCGCCTCCGCCGAAAAGGAGGCGGAGGCGCCCGAGCTTCCTGAACTTAACGAAGAAGAGCTCGCCTACGTGGCCACGTGCGTGGCCAAGCTGGCAGAACCGCTTAAAACGAGTGTCTCTAAGGCGATGATTTTCTCGATGAGACGCGAAAAGGCAAACAGCTCATAGAATCCAAAACAGGGCCTCAAACAGCCTTGTAGGGCCTCCTAGATATAAAACGAACATATGTTTGTATATTTATCTATAAGGGATGATTGTATTTTGCGCGTGGAAGAGTACACTATATCTGATACGCCTAAGCGGTATGAGAGGATCAAACGTGGCTAAAAACGAGCGTACGGGCGACTACGGCAGCAAAGATATCAAAATACTCGAGGGTCTTGAGGCCGTGCGCAAGCGTCCCGGCATGTACATCGGCACAACCAGCTCGGCAGGTCTCCACCATCTCGTGTGGGAGATCGTCGACAATTCCGTCGACGAGGCCATGGCGGGCTTCTGCACCAAGATCAAGGTGACCGTGCACCCCGACAACTCCATCACGGTCGAGGATAACGGACGCGGCATTCCCGTCGACAAGCACCCGCAGAAGCGAACTATGTCCACGCTCGAGGTCGTTCTCACCATCCTCCATGCCGGCGGCAAGTTTGACAACAACGCCTACAAGGTGTCCGGCGGCCTGCACGGCGTAGGCATCTCGGTCGTGAATGCGCTCTCCAAAAAGCTCGTCGCGCAGGTCAAGCGCGACGGCAAGATCCACGAGATGGAGTTCTCGCGCGGAAAAACCGTCAAGAAGCTCGAGGTCATGGGCAAGTCCAAGGCATCGGGCACCATGGTGACGTTCTGGCCCGACGACCTCATCTTCGAGACCACGACCTTCAACTACGACACGCTGCACGACCGTCTGCAGGAAACGGCGTTTCTCAACCGCAATCTCAAGATCACCCTTGTCGACGAGCGGGAGCTCACGCCCCGTATCGACGAATTCTGCTATGCCGGCGGCATCATCGACTTCGTCAAATACCTCAACGAGGGCAAAGACGTCCTTGCCGGCTGTTCGAAACCCATCTACATCCAGGGCAAGTCGGCCGACGATGCGCCCGACGACCAGAGGGGAGAGGTCGAGGTCGCCGTCCAGTGGAACCAGACCTACTCCGAGACGGTCCTCTCGTTTGCCAACGATATCTACACCGACGAGGGCGGCATGCACCTCACCGGCTTCCGCGAGGCGATGACCAAGGTCATCAACGACTACGGGCGCAAGGCCAACATCATCAAGGAGAAGGACCCCAACCTCACGGGCGATGACATCCGCGAGGGTCTCACGGCGGTCATCTCCGTCAAACTCCCCGATCCGCAGTTCGAGGGCCAGACCAAGGCCAAGCTCGGCAGCTCCTACATGCGCACGCTCACCAACCGCGTGGTTACCCAGGGGCTTTCGGAGTATCTCGAAGAGCATCCCAATCAGGCGAGGGAGATTCTGAAGAAGGCGTCGCAGGCCGCCAAGGGCCGCCTCGCCGCGCAGAAGGCCCGCCAGGCAACCCGTCGCAAGGGCCTGCTCGAGAGCGCGGCGCTGCCCGGCAAGCTCGCCGACTGCTCGGTCCGCGATCCCGAGATGACCGAGCTCTTCATCGTGGAGGGCGATTCCGCAGGCGGCTCGGCCAAGAGCGCCCGCGACCGCAATATCCAGGCGGTGCTGCCCCTGCGCGGCAAGATCCTCAACGTCGAGCGCGTCCAGGAGCATAAGGCCCTCTCGTCCGACACCATCACCTCGCTCATCACCGCCATCGGCACGGGCGTGGGTCCCGAGTTCGACATCTCCAAAGCCCGCTACCACAAGATCGTCATCATGACCGACGCCGACGTCGACGGGGCGCACATCCGCATCCTGCTCCTCACGTTCTTCTACCGCTTCATGCGCCCGCTCATCGACGCGGGCTACATCTTCGTGGCCCAGCCGCCGCTCTACCAGCTGCGCCCCAAGGGTCGCAAGGGCGGAAAGTACCTCTACACCGACGAAGAGCTCGCACTCGAGGCGCAGAAGTACGAAGATTCCTCCAAATACACCGTCCAGCGCTACAAGGGCCTGGGCGAGATGGACGCCAAACAGCTCGCCGAGACCACCATGGATCCCAAGAACCGCATCCTGCTGCAGGTGGGTATCGAAGACGCCCTCGCCGCGGAGCTTGCGGTGAGCGATCTCATGGGCAACCAGGTCGAGAAGCGCAAGGAATTCATCCAAACGCACTCCAAAGACACGCGCTTCCTGGATATCTAGCAACAGCGAATGAGAAAGGCCTACTGTGGCAGACGATCGCATGGATAATGACGAGCTCGAGAACGACGAGAGCTCCAGCATCGACGACATCCTCGACGATGCGGAAGAGCTCGACGAGCTGGACGACGAGGAATATGCCGACGAATCCGATGAGGAGGATGAGGAGGCATACGAGGGTCCGGCGGCCAAGCACCTCTCGCCCCTGATCTCCGACGAGGCGGGAACGCGCCTCGCCCTCACCGATATCCACGGAGGCGCCCTCAAGCCCATCGACATGGGGCAGGAGATGAAGACCTCGTTCCTCGAGTATTCGATGTCGGTCATCGTGGCGCGCGCCCTTCCCGACGTGCGCGACGGCCTCAAGCCCGTGCACCGGCGCATCCTCTACGCCATGGCCGAGGCGGGCATCACGCCCAACCGCCCGCACAAGAAGAGCGCGTGGACGGTCGGCGAGGTCATGGGCAAGTACCACCCGCACGGCGACGCCGCCATCTACGATTCGATGGTGCGCATGGCGCAGGATTGGTCCATGCGCCTACCCCTCATCGACGGGCACGGCAACTTCGGCAACATCGACGGCGACGGCGCGGCGGCCATGCGCTACACCGAGAGCCGCCTTGCCCGTTCCGCCATGGAGCTGCTGGCCGACCTCAACAAGGAGACGGTCGATCTCCAACCCAACTACGAGGAATCGCTCACCGAGCCCACCGTGCTTCCAGCGCGTTTCCCCAACCTGCTCGTCAACGGCAGCTCGGGCATCGCCGTGGGCATGGCCACCAACATCCCGCCGCACAATCTGGGCGAGGTCACCGACGCCGTCTGCATGATGATCGACAACCCCGAGGCCACCACCGACGACCTCATGCAGGTCCTTCCCGGCCCCGACTTTCCCACGGGCGGCATCATCATGGGCACCGACGGTATCCGCGAGGCTTACGAGACGGGCCGAGGGTCCATCACCGTGCGCGCCAAGGTGCACGTGGAGCAGATCAAGAACGGCCGTGCGCGCCTCGTCGTCACCGAGATTCCCTACCAGGTCAACAAGGGTTTGCTCCAGGAGAAAATCGCCCAGGCGGTCAACGAGAAGAAGATCGAGGGCATCTCCGACATGCGCGACGAGTCCAACCTCAAGGAGGGCGTCCGTATCGTCATCGACCTCAAGCAGGGCGCCGTGCCCGAGGTCGTGCTCAACAACCTGTATAAGAAAACGCAGCTGCAGGCCACGTTCGGCGTCATCGACATCGCGCTCGTGGACGGCGTTCCCAAAACGCTGTCGCTCAGGGAGATGCTGCATCACTACATCAACCACCAGGTCGATGTGGTGACCCGCCGCACGCAGTTCGACCTCGACAAGGCCCGTGCGCGCGTCCACATCCTCGAGGGCCTTCTCATCGCCGTCGATAACATCGATGAGATCGTCCACATCATCCGCTCTTCGCACGACGACGCCGAGGCCAAGAAGCGCATGTTCGACGCCTTCGGCCTCGATGAGATCCAAGCCGAGGCCATCCTCCAGATGCGCCTGCGCCGCCTCACCGGCCTCGCCCGTCAGGAGCTCGTGGACGAGATCGCCGATCTCTACGAGCGCATCGCCTACTACGAGGATCTGCTCGCGCATGAGGAGAAGATCCTCATGGTCATCAAGGACGAGCTGCGCGTAATCTCCGACAAGTACGCCGACAAGCGTCGCACCGTCATCAACAAGCAGGAGGCCCAAGATCTCGATGTCGAGGATCTCATCGCCGAGGAAGACATGGTGGTCACGGTCACCCACACGGGCTACATCAAGCGCCTGCCGGTTGCCACCTACCGCCAGCAAAAGCGCGGCGGCAAAGGCATCTCGGGCCTCGGCCTTAAAGACAACGACTTCGTGGAAGATATCTTCGTGGCGTCAACCCACGACTACGTGCTCTTCTTCACCAACTTCGGCAAGGTGTACCGCCTCAAGGTGCACGAGCTTCCCATCGGCAGCCGCCAAGCCAGGGGCAATGCCATCGTCAACGTGCTGGCGCTTTCCGAAGGCGAGCACCCCACGGCGGTCATCACCTGCCGTGACTTCCCGGCAGACGAGCACCTCATGTTCGCCACGCGCGGAGGCGTGGTCAAGAAGACGTCGATGAGCGCCTACGACCGCACCCGGCGCGACGGCATGATCGCCATCAACCTCAAGAAGGGCGACGAGCTCATCAACGTGGTCCGCGTCAAGGAGAACGATAAGGTCATCATATGCAGCTCCGACGGCAAGGCGATCCTCTTCGACGAGTCCGAGGTGCGTCCGATGGGCCGCGACACCACCGGCGTGCGCGGCATCACGCTCAAGGGCGATGCGGCGGCTCTCGGCATGGAGATCTCCAACGGCCTGGGCGATCTGTTCGTCATCACCGAGAAGGGCTACGGCAAGCGCACCAAGGTCTCCGAATATCCCGAGCACAAGCGCGGCGGCCAGGGCGTGTTCACCATCGCCATGACCGAGAAGAAGGGCAAGCTGTGCGCCATGCGCGTCGTGGCTCCGCAGCACGAGCTCATGATCATCTCCGAGGAAGGCGTGGTCATCCGCGTGAAATCCAACGAGATCTCGCGCTTGGGGCGCGCTACCCAGGGCGTCAAGGTCATGAACCTCACCGAAACCGATCGCGTGTCGGCCGTCGCCCGCCTCGTGGCGCGCAAGAAGAAGGCTCCCAAACATGCCGAGGGCCAGCTTGCCTTCGATCTCGAGGCGGCAGGCGCCCGCGATGCGGGCGAGGAGGATGTCATCGACATCGGCGTCGATGACATCGACGATGCGGATCTGCTGGACGAAGAGGAATAAGGGACCGCTCGGGGATATTCCCGTTGGGGACACCCCCGACGGGGGAGCATCCCCGAGCGGTTGGGTGGTTGTTAATCGGTGTCGGTGCCGAAGTCGGCGGGGGAGAGGTTCTCCACAAAGGAGTGAAACTCCTCGATGGAGTGCTGCCGCTCGGTTTCCTCCACGGCGGTGAAGTTGGGAATTGCCGCCGTCTCTATCACATCATCGGTTGCGAAGATCGGCGTGCCAGCGCGCACGGCGAGCGCGATGGCATCGGAGGGCCGTGCATCCACGGTGCGCAGAACGTCATCCGAAACGCGGATATTGAGCCGCGCAAAGAAGGTGGTTCCCTCAACCTTGGCGATGATGACGGACTCGAGCCGTGCATCAAGAGCCTGCAGGGATGAAAGGAGCAGGTCATGGGTGAGAGGGCGGTTCGACGGCGTGCCGTTGATGCCCATGCTGATGGACGTCGCTTCGATGCCGCCGATGCGGATGGGCAGCTGCACCTCGTTCCCTTTGCCACGTGCACGCAGCAAGATCAGCGAGGAAAGCGGGCCGCCGCCCACGACGATCGTCTGTATTTCCATGCGGATAAGCGCCATGGGATTCCCTTTCTTCGGTATTGGTAATCCTACCCAAGTTTTCGCGGCGCGCACACCGCGAACCCAAATAGTCATAAAACGCGGGATATGAATTCAAAATACCCGGTTGACCTCAGCCGCCATGCGATGTATAGTCTTTTTTTGCGTTGGGCCTGTAGCTCAGTTGGTCAGAGCGTCCGGCTGATAACCGGGAGGTCACAAGTTCGAACCTTGTCAGGCCCACCATTCCTGACAATAGTCGCCCCAGCGTGAGCCGAGTCGCCGCTGGGGCGTCTATTATTTGGAAAACAGCATACGGGGATGTAGCTCAGCTGGGAGAGCGCGGGCTTTGCAAGCCTGAGGTCGTGGGTTCGAACCCCATCATCTCCACCACATCGTCCCGAGCCGCGCCCGCGCGGCTCGATTCGTATCGCAGGGAGGCTGGGATGTCGGAGCGGAAGACGGGCGTTTCACCTGAGCTCGACGAGCTCTCGGGCGATCTTATCGGCGAAGCTCTCGACATGCTCGCTGCCGGAGAGGACTTCGGCGTGCTCGTTGCTGTGGAAGACGAGCACGAGGAAATCGAAATCCTCGACTTTTCCGACGACGGACCCGAGGAATGCCTCGAGGCAGCCCGCTCCTACGTAAAGGACCTGCGTGGATCCCTCGTGCGCTACACCATCTGCTATGCGGGCGCCGTTGCCGACGTGAGCGGGTCCTTCGAAGACGCGCTCGTCTTCGAGTTCGGCGAGCGCGGGTACGAGCACTTCTCGGGATTCATGTTCTTCGAGGGCAGGGGAGAAAGGGACGACTTCGCTTGGACCGACCCCGCCCCTGCAGGAGCGATCGATCCCATCCTCTAGGGTCTTCTGCACGCAAAACTGCAAAGGTTTTGTAAACAGCTGCATAGGGCGTGCCGTTTGCGCTACAGTTTCACGGGAAACAACGGGATAGGGAGCTGTATGCGCCAGGAACATATCAGGAATATCGCCATCATCGCGCACGTCGACCACGGCAAGACCACGCTCGTGGACCAGATGCTCAAAGCCGCCGGGGCCTTCCATGAGCACCAGCACGTGGCCGAGCGTGTGCTCGATTCCAACGATCAGGAGCGCGAGCGCGGCATCACCATCCTCGCCAAGAACATCTCCATCGAGTATGGCGGCGTGAAGATCAACATCATCGACACGCCGGGCCACGCCGATTTCGGCGGCGAGGTGGAGCGCGTGCTCAAGATGGCGGACGGCGCGCTGCTGCTGGTCGATGCTGCCGAGGGCCCCATGCCCCAGACGCGCTTCGTCCTCAAGCACGCCATCGCGGCGGGGCTCTCCATCATGATGGTCATCAACAAGATCGACCGCGACGGCGCCCATCCCGAGGATGTGGTCAACGACGCCCTCGATCTCATGATGGATCTGGGGGCTCGCGACGACCAGCTCGAGTTCGCGATGGAGCACGTGGTGTTCGCCAGCGCGGTCAACGGCATCGCGCGCCTTTCTCCCGATGATGAGGGCGACGACATGCTGCCCTTGCTCGACATGATCGTCGAGGGCATCCCGGCTCCCGAGGTCGATGTCGATGCTCCGCTCGCCATGCAGTGCGTCACGGTGGATCACTCCAGCTACGTGGGGCGCATCGGCATCGGTCGCATCTTCTCGGGCACGGTCCGCGCCGGCGAGCAGATCCTCGTGGTGAAAAACGACGGGAGCCGCTCCACCGCCAAGGTCAAACAGCTCTTCACCTTCGACTACCTGGGACGCAAGGAGTGCGACGAGGCGGTTGCGGGCGACATCGCCGCCGTGGTGGGCATCGACGGCACCGACATCGGCGACGTCTACACCAGTCCCGACGACCCCGTGGAACTCGATCCCATCGAGATCGACCCTCCCACGCTCTCCGTCATCTTCGAGGCGTCCACGTCGCCGCTCGTCGGGCGCGAGGGCGACATCGTGGGCGGTCGGCAGCTCAAAGACCGCCTTATGGCGGAGCGCGAGAACAACGTGACCATGCACATCGAGGAACTCGAGGATAAAACCGGCATCGAGGTGGCCGGCCGCGGCATCCTGCACCTCTCCGTGCTCATGGAGCAGATGCGCCGCGAGGGCTTTGAGTTCCAGGTGGGACGTCCGCGCGTGCTTTTCAAACAGAATGAGGGCGGCGAGCTGCTCGAGCCCGTCGAACAGGCAGTCGTGGAATGCTCGAGCGAGTACTCCGGCAAGGTGATCGAGGTCTTCGGCAATGCGGGAGGGCTTCTGATGTCGATGAACGCGGGAGAGGTTCAGGCTCATCTCGAGTTCAAGATCCCCACACGCGGGCTCATGGGTCTCAAGAACCGCATCCTCAACGTCACTCACGGCGAGGCCGTGTTCTACCACACGTTCCTGGAGTACGGCCCCTTCGCGGGCGACATCGGTTCCCGTGCGAACGGCGTCATGGTGTCGATGACCACCGAGCCCGCGGTTGCCTACGCGCTGGGCACGCTGCAGGAGCGCGGCGCGCTCTTCGTGGGTCCGGGGGACGACTGCTACGAGGGCATGCTCGTGGGCGAACGTCCCCAGGCGGGCGATATGGTGGTCAACGTGGCGAAGACCAAGAACCTGGGCAACCAGCGCTCGTCCACGGCGGACATCTCCGTGCAGCTCACGCCTCCGCGCAC